>JAGGWR010000206.1 GCA_021163445.1 Candidatus Tharpella aukensis | reverse complement strand
TGTACTAATTCCACTCGCCGGTTTTTAGCCCTTCCTTCCTCGGTTGCATTGGACATCACCGGTTTGGATTCCCCAAATCCCTTGGGTACGAGCCGGGTGATATCGATTCCAAAAAGCCCAAGATAGGTGACTACGGTTTCAGCCCGGTTTTGCGAGAGTTTCAGA
Organism: Candidatus Tharpella aukensis; assembly: GCA_021163445.1. GTDB lineage: Bacteria > Desulfobacterota > Anaeroferrophillalia > Anaeroferrophillales > Tharpellaceae > Tharpella > Tharpella aukensis. The sequence continues at coordinate 5,235 of JAGGWR010000206.1, read as the reverse complement.
TTATACGCTTCCGAACCCTGGTCGTCGGTGTGCCCCTGAACCTCTAGCTTAAGGCGGGGATTTTCCTTTAATAGAGTTACAATATGTTCCAACTGCTTATTGGACTTAGACTGAAGACTGGCTTTGTCGATGTCAAATAGGATACCATGCAATTGGACACGGCCTTCGGCGTCCAAAGCTGCTTTCATCTCGGCCGAACCAAAAGTCAGACTCTTCTTGAATCCTGCTTGTTCGATAATGCGCAGGTCTTGCATGGATTTGTTCCAGATGAGAACCTCGCACCAAGTCTCACTGCCGTCGTCTCCGGGCAGGGTGAAGGTCAGGTATCCCTGATTTTCATACAGAATCGTGCCGCCATTTTCCAGTGCAGCCTGCTTGTAGTTTTCCCGGTACTCCAGAATTGAATGGCTGGCGTCCCATTTCCCTCTGGAGTCCAGAAGGATATAGGTGAGCTTCCAGTACTTACCTTGAACAGTCTTCTTACTCCTCTTTCCCGTCTGAGGATCTTTGACCCGGAAGCTGTATTCCGCAAAATTCTGGTAGAGGTGTTTAACATTATGGATGAGGACGGATCCGGGGAAGGGCCTGATCAGAGGGTGCTCTTTTACAGTTTGTGCATTAACGGAACTAGCAAACATGAAGAAGGTAACAAATAAGTAAAACATTTTAAATCGATTCATAGATATTCCTCCTGATTTATTAATTCAATGTTTTGGAACCTCATATTCCTTACAGTACTTTCTGCAATACAAAATAATCAAATACTTTTTTACTAAAGCTTAAGCCATATAGCGACCAGCATCAGCCGCCGCGCCGGAATGCTCGAACAAAAAAACGGGCGGCTGTTCGCGGTCGGGGCTGTATGCTTTTGCTCGGCGATTATTTGCCGGTTAAGCTGTTGTGGGAAGAACGCTTTGTAATTTAATTTTACTCCGACCCCAATTACGACCCCAATTACGCGACCCCAATTAAGATCCAACCCCAATTAACGACCCCAATTAAATTGCGAGAATAAAAAAAACAGCGACACCTGTTTGAAAAGTTCGCCGCCAAATGAGAATATCAATTTTTTTCACCCAGTACCTCCAGCACCGGTTTTATCGACGTCACGAACTGACGTTGCATGCTGACGTAAAAGAACGCGATTTTTTCTTTATATCCGATTCCATATGACACTTTTTATATTTTTTTCCACTTCCGCACCAGCACAGATCGTTACGTCCCAGCTTGGGGATGGACTCAGGCTGCTTCTGCCTAAATAATTTATTTAAAATTTTCATCATTACCTCACGTATAATATGGAAAATAGATTCGTTATTATTTGGCAAAGTCAAGCGATGGGGGTCAGACTCGATTGTTTTGCCATAGATACAAAGATATCCACCACCGAACGACCAGCATCAGCCGCCGCGCCGAGATGCTCAAAAAAAACGGGCGGCTATTCGCGGTCGGGTTTACCCAATTGTTCGGTGATTATACCGGGAATCTTGAATTTTATAGATCCATTCTCCCAGATTGGAATTTTATTTTTGTTTTTTCTGGCATCCTCCGCAACTTTTTTTGCGGCTCTTTCCAAGGCTTGCAATCCTAAGACTGCATATTTATTGTGTTTTTTCATTATTAATTCTCCGACTCATCTATAATAACCGGTTGATTTGCAGAAGTGTCAAAAACAATCCATGAATCAGCTAAAGATTTGTATATTTCTTGAAAATTAATCCAACTTCTTTCAAATCGGCGTCTGATATCTCGTTCAGGGATATTATGACCCCCTTGAGATACTCTCAATTTTACACGTTCAATTGCAAATTCTACTGTCGGAACTCTGAGATAATAGATGATAATTTCATATTGTTGTGATTTCCAATCTTTTATCTTGTTGACATACCCCTTACCGCTAAGAGTCGTTTCAAAGGCAAATGATTCGCTGTTTCTTATACAATCGTTAATTTTTTGAACCATCAATCTTCCCGCTTCTATGGCCATCTTCTCCGGTTGAAAGGGTGATAATCCCAAAGCAATCAAATCGGCATTTACAAAATTTAGGCACTCGGCCTCTATGGGTAGAAATTCCTTGGCAAATGTTGTTTTTCCGGCACCATTTGGCCCTGCTATGATGTAACATTTACGTTTCATGTTATTTCCCAATATTTGCCGCCGAACGCTTTAGGGTAACTTGCCGACCGAACGGCAACAATAAATAACGGGTGGCTATTTCGGTCAAGTTCACCCGATTGTTCGGCTCGCTGAGCCGGGGGGTTATTAATGGTCTTTTTTCTAATTTTTTGTTTATTGGTGGCTATTGCTTTTTTTGTTTGGAATAACGATGGTGATGTCTCCGCATTTTTTACCACTATGTTTATTGTCGCCTGGCTAGGCTGTGGCGTTGGTGCCCATTTGTGCCATGTGGACGACCTTGCAACGATAGAAACACATGCGCAAATAATCAATATCCAATCCGAGAAGGTTGACAGGCTGCGCACCTCACTCGGGGAGTTGGAAACTAAAGGTGTATCATTATTAAATGCAGACACTCCAATGGCTAAATTAATCGAAGAGGTGGCATTGGCCGAAAAAGACCTAGCTAATGCAAAAATCACCCTTGTGAAAGCAAAAAAGGCGATTATCGCCAGAAGTAAAAGTATTTTTAAATTTGTAATTTAGTTCTCGCAGCCGAACACTCCAAATAAGTGGAAAATTCCATGATATTACTGTGATAGATATTGTAATTTTCTACTTATTTTGATATTGAAGAGGAAATATGGAAAAACTTCCTCTTGTCACATTTTCTTTTTCTGCCTTACAAAAGTCAATATATATACGGATGTAATATGAAAAGTCAACCTTAATTTCATCCCAATCCGGATCTTAAATTAATGGATCAGGTTCGCGAAGTTCTTCGCTATCATCATTATGCATATCGGATCGAGCAGACCTATTGTCAGTGGATATTGCACTACATTCGTTTTTGTGGCGGCAACACGCACCCCCGTGAGTTAACCTTTAAAGATGTGGAGCGGTTTTTGTCCGATTTGGCGGTCAGGTGTGAGGTGTCGGTGTCGACCCAGCGTCAGGTTCTTAATGCCCTGGTTTTTCACTATCGGAATGTACTCGATATCTCCCTTGAGGGGGAGATTCAACCGGTACGTTCGAAGAGGCAGCCCAATCTCTCGACTGTGCTCGGTACGGAGGAGATAAAATTGTTCTTTCGTCAGATCGTGGGAACTCACGCCTTGATGGCAAAGATATTGTGCGGTTCCGGTCTACGGCTTATGGAGTGTGTGCGACTGCGTATCAAAGATGTAGATTTTGATCATAAGCGAATTCGGATATTGGGAAAGGGTGACAAGTGGCGTTCCACTATTCTGGCCGAACCGATTATGCCGGAGTTTTGCGCTCATATTAACATTAGTTGTTTCATGATATTTTTTTGCTATATTCTCCCATGAGCAGCCGGTTTTTTGGTGTGATCTCGTTGGGGATTGTCTGGGTTACAATTTGATATCCTTTTGCTCTTAAATTTACAGCCCTAACCGTGTCCACGGCCAGGGTTTTATCCATCCATCCCTCAAGGCCGTTGGTCGGAGACTCCTGCAAATCGTGGCAGCAGGGTAGAACCGCTACGCGGGCCTGTTGTGTTGTGGCCTTATCAATAATCAGGTCGGTTAAAGAGCCGCAGGCGTGGGCCGAGACCACGAGGTCACCCGGAAAGATGGTGATCTCCTGGATTGGCACCTCTTTGTAAATGATTCTACCTTTTAATCTCGGCCAGGCTGCAATCAAGGTGTTGGACAGTTTTGCCGCATTTAAAGGGATGTTGTTGTCGACGGCGATCGCTACTTTGGAACTGTCATCAAGAATGAGCATTATATGGGCCAAAAGACCATGGCCGCAGGCAAGATCTAAAACCCTGCCGCCCCGGTACCGGCGTCGCACCCTTTTTGCCATTTCCCAGGTTTCATAAAGCTCTTTTCTGGGGAGGGTGCCGGCGTTACAAACCGCTCGGGCAATTTTATCAAAAAGGTTGTTGCTGGGGAAAAGTGATTGTTGCCGGGGTGTCAGTCTGTTTTTGGAAGATTTTTTCATGGCTATCCCGCGATTTTTTTTGCAAATATAGCATGATTTATTTGCTTGTGTTTGGAGTTGTTTTGTTAAGGTTACAACGTTTTTTATTCTTGAAAACAATCGGGTATAGCTGTTTTGAGAATTCGCCGTCAGGGCTGACCGTGGTCAAGCCGGTTACCAGTTTGAGTGGGGGCAGATTGAGCAGGGCTTTGGAGAGGCTGGTGGTTTTGGCTTGGTTGATCAGGTGGCGGGCCTGGTTAAGAATTGTAATGCTGTCATAAGCATAGGCATCATAGATGGAGGCCGGTTCCTGGTAGGTTTTCAGGTAATGATTCTGATAGTCGATGGCGGCTTGCGGTGGTTTGGGCAGGGTTAGGCCGATATCTAAAAAAAATGCTCCTTCAAGGTCGGTTCCGGCCTCTTTTTCAAGGCGTTGGTCGTTGCCGCCGCGGGTTCCGTAGAGTTGGCATTCACCCAAGTTGTGAAACGTGAGTTGGGGGGCGAGAAGGCGCAGGCGGGAGTAGAAGTCGGCGATGACCAGGGCGGAGAACGGGTAGCTGGGGATGGTTGTTTGGGGTTCGGTTGCGGGGTCGGTTTGGTTTTGCAGGTTTTCGATGGCTGAGCTGAAGTCGGTTTCCTGGGGGTTGTAGGTGCTGCTCTTGACAATGGTGATTTTTTTGTTCCGGCATGAATTTGTGAAGATGTTTTTGAAATCGTTGCCGAAGTCGTTGTCGGGGTGGAGAAGGCCAATCTTTTTTTCCTTTTTTTGTTGGAGGAATCGAGCCATTTCACGGGCTTGATTGGCGGCGCTGAGAAAATGTTGAAAAACATTTTCGTTCAGTTTGGTTAGTCGCGGTTGTGGAGCCAGCAGGATAATCGGGAGCTGGCATTTAATCGCTTCTTTTGCCGCCGGCTGTGCAAGCCGACTTTGGATCGGTCCCAAAATAACGGTTGCGTGATTATCTTTAAGCTGCTTAATGGCTGTGGCGGGCGGAATTTTAGCTGAATCAAGCAGTGCAATTTGCCATCTTTGCTTGTCGGAGGCCGGGTCAGAGGTCAGGGCGAGTTTCAGGCCGCGATGAAAACGTTGGCCGATGGCTGCATACTCTCCGCTCAGCGGCAGGAGTACGCCAATTGTCCAAATTTTGTCGGCGGCCGGGAGCGGGTCGC
>JAGGWR010000166.1 GCA_021163445.1 Candidatus Tharpella aukensis | reverse complement strand
GGGAAAATCCTGAAAAAAGATCTTAAAGCTGAGGAGACAAAATAAGATGATTTTAAATCCGAAAAAAGAGAAATTTGCCCATCTTGATCAACGTTCTCGTGAAATAATGCTTAAAACCATCGATTTTTTTGAGAATATGGGGCTTGAAAAAATAAAAGCAGATTACCATGAGCGGGTCTGGTATGCCGAATTTATTGAATTTGTCAAAGAAAACAGGATCTTTGCGACCCTGCTGACTCCATCTCAATACAGTAAGGATCCCGATGCGCGTTGGGATACGAAGAGAAATAGTGACTATAGTGAAATTTTAGGCTTTTACGGGATCGAATATTGGTACACCTGGCAGGTGACAATTCTCGGTTTGGGACCGATCTGGATGGGCGATAATGAAGCGGTCAAGAAAAAGACTGCCGCCTTGTTGGAAGAGGGTGGTATTTTCGCCTTCGGTCTTTCTGAAAAAGAGCATGGCGCCGATCTCTACTCTTCGGAGATGAAGCTGACCCCGGTCGCCGGTGGCGGCTATGTTGCCGATGGGAGCAAATACTACATTGGTAACGCCAATGAGGCGGCTCTGGTCTCTACTTTCGCCAAGAATACTGAAACTGATGAATATGTCTTTTTTGTCGTTGATCCAAAACATGAAAACTATGATCTGGTGAAAAATGTTGTGCAATGGCAGAGCTATGTTGCGGAATATGCACTGCATAATTATCCGATCAGCGAAGCCGATATTCTCTCTACCGGTTCCCGGGCCTGGGACTCCTCATTGAATACCATTAATGTCGGTAAATTCAATTTAGGTTTTGGCGCTATCGGCATCAGCGCTCACGCTTTCTACGAGGCCATAACCCACGCCTCAAACCGTAATCTTTACGGAAAATTTGTCACCGATTTTTCCTATATTCAACAGTTCTTTACTGATGCCTACTGCCGTTTGACGGCGATGAAACTTTTTGCTTCAAGGGCGATTGACTACATGCGGTCGGCATCGGCCGAAGACCGGCGCTATCTGCTCTTTAATCCGATGGTCAAAATGAAAGTGACAACTCAGGGCGAAGAGGTTATAAACCTGCTCTGGGATATTATCGCGGCCAAAGGGTTTGAAAAAGATATCTATTTTGAAAATGCGACCTATGATATCCGGGCTCTGCCTAAACTTGAGGGCACGGTTCATGTAAATATGGCGCTTATCATCAAGTTTACCGCCAACTATTTTTTCAATCCGGATGAGTTTGCGGAAATTCCTCAGCGCACCGATTCGGCTAACGATGATTTTCTCTTTAATCAGGGCCTCACCAAAGGCTTAGGTAAGATTCGTTTCCATGATTATAATATCGCTTACAACAGTGTCAATCTGCCTAATGTTAATATCTTCAAGGTGCAGATTGACGTGTTCAAAGAATTTCTCATGACGGCCAAACCGACTAAAGAGCAGTCCTCGGATCTCGATCTGCTTTTAAGTCTTGGCGAGTTGTTCACTTTGGTCGTTTATGGTCAGCTGATTATTGAAAAAGCCAAGATTGAAAACCTTGAGGATGATCTTTTAGAGCAGATATTTGATTTTATAATCAGAGATTTTTCCAAATATGCTCTCCAGATCTACTCTAAAACCGGGAGCACGGAAAAACAGATGGAGTTGTGCCTGAAAATGATCAAAAAGCCGCTGGCCGATGTGAAGCGTTTTCAGAATATATGGCAAAACCAGGTGAAAGTATTAAATAACAGTTATGTGATGAACCCGTAAAATATAAAAGGAGATTATTAATGAATTACAACTTGCCTGAAGAGATGAAACTTTTACAGGATATGACGTATAAATTTGCCAAGGTGGAAATTTCTCCCTTTTCAGAGGAGTGTGATGAAAAGGAAAAATATACGCCGGAAATTCATAAAAAAGCAGCGGAACTTGGATTAGTCGGAAGCTGGATTCCGGAAGAGTATGGTGGCGCCGGTTTTGGGGTTTTTGGTAACGCTATTGTGACCGAGCAGCTTTCTCGGGTTGATATGGGCATCGGGACAAACATTGTCGTTGCCCCTTTTGGTTGTGAAGCAATTCTCCACTCCGGTTCCGAGGAGCAGAAACAGAAATATCTGCCGCCGGTCTGTCGGGGCGAGATGGTTGGGGCCGGGGCTTTTACTGAACCCAATGCCGGGACTGATGTTTCCGGTGTCGCTACCCGGGCCGTCAAAGATGGCAGTGATTATATTATCAATGGCAGCAAAATGTTTATCACCAACGGTACAGTTTGTGATTTTATGGTGACTCTGCTGATTACCAACCCCGATGCCAAACGCCGCCATGACCGTTTCAGCATGGTTATTATTCCATCTGACCTGCCCGGTATTACGCGAACCAAAATTAAGGGCAAGATGGGCATCCGCTCCAGTGATACGGCGGAAATCGCTTTTGAAGATGTTCGGGTTCCGCAAGCCAATCTGGTTGGTGAAGAGGGCCGGGGCTTTCATCAGGTAATGCATTTCTTTGATATGACCAGGATTATGGTGGCGGCCCAGGGTGTTGGTCTATCCCAGGGATGTCTTGATGAAGCGGTTCGTTATTCAAAAGAGCGCTCAGCTTTTGGCTCGCCCCTGGGTAACTTTCAGTTGACCCAGATGAAATTGACCGAGATGGCGATCCGGACAGAGGCGGCCCGTAATTTAGTCTATAAAGCCGCATGGCTCTACGATAATGGGACACCGGACTTTACGCTGGCGGCAATGGCTAAATATTT
>JAGGWR010000041.1 GCA_021163445.1 Candidatus Tharpella aukensis | reverse complement strand
CATGTATGGTCTCGCGCCTGGAGAACCAAAACAACTTGTCTATCGAAATTTTTACTTAGCCATTCCGTTATTTACTATGAGTATATCAACTATGAAAGATTATCTGGATCTGCTTCCTGACGCTGACCATGAACAGATAATGGGTTTGCGCAAGAGCTATCTTGAAAAATTGCAGAGCTCTAAAAAAGGAGTTGTTGCTCATCGCAGTCCGTATGAGTCTGTGCTTCATCTTCAAGCCTCTTATCTTGATCTTGAGAGTGATGTTGTAACCATCGGTCGGCGGGAAGATATCAGCCGGGATGAGTATGACCTGGTCTGTAAAGTGATGCGCGGTTTTATCCCGTGGCGCAAAGGGCCTTATAAGGTTTTTGGTCTCGATATAGATGCCGAGTGGCGGAGTTGCAGAAAATGGGATCGGGTATTACCTTTCCTCCCTGATTTGAAGGATAAGGTTGTGGCTGATATTGGTTCAAGTAACGGCTATTACATGTTCCGGATGGCACCGCATCAACCTAAAGCGGTTGTCGGTTTTGAGCCATATCTTCAGCACTATTTTACGTTTCAAACCTTAAACAGCTTTGCCGGGCTTACAAATCTCCATATGGAATTACTCGGAGTTGAACATCTAAGCCTGTTTGCCAACTCTTTTGATGTAGTTTTTCTCATGGGCATCCTCTATCATCGTATCTCTCCCTTAGAGTCCCTGAAAGAGGTAAAAAAAAGCATGAAAAAGGGTGGGGCTCTAATTGTTGAGTCTCAGGCGATCCCAGGCCAAGAGCCGGTGGCACTTTTTCCTGAGCGCCGTTACGCGAAGGCTCCCGGAACATATTTTGTCCCCACTGCTGTATGTCTAAAAAACTGGATGCTGCGGGCCGGCTTTGTCGATGTCGAGATCTTCTGCTCCCATCCGATGAGCAGCAAAGAGCAGCGCCGAACCGAGTGGATGACCTTTGAGTCCTATACTGATTTCATTGACCCAAATAACCCGTCACTGACGGTTGAAGGCTATCCCGCTCCGTTAAGAGTTTTTTTAAAGGGAATTGCCGGATAGTTACTTCGACGCCAGCCACTCTAACGAAATTGACAAACCCACAAAAAGCCCGACACTAACAATGTCGGGCTTTTTCATTGAACTGAAAATGGGTATTGTATTTTTGCGGACGTAATTATGTTACGCGTATTTACGATACATCTTAAGTTCGCTGAATGACAGAAATGTTTAGGTTGCCGGTGGATAGTTTTCAACGACAATTTTGTGTTCTATCAAAAAAAACTTGCTTTTGATATCACAAATTGATATTATCTAATATGAATAACAAGCAACGAAATACACTGCAGGCTATATATCGGAACCCTGTAGCCAATAACCTTGAGTTCAAGAAGATAGAGTCGTTGCTGGTTGCTTTGGGGGCTGAGTTGATTGAGGGCGAGGGATCACGAGTCAGGTTTATGTTGAATGGAGTTGTCGCAACTTTCCATCGCCCCCACCCAAACAAAGAGGCAAAGCCATACCAGGTTAGAGATGCCAGGGGTTTCCTGACACAAGCAGGAGTGAAGCCATGAAGACAATGAAATATAAAAGTTATAGCGCTCGCATTGAATATAGCGATGAAGACCTTTGCTTTGTTGGACATATAGCGGGTATTAGTGACATTGTTGGTTTCCATGGAGAATCTGTCTCTGATCTACGTACGGCATTTGAGGTGGCGGTCGATGATTACCTTTATGTCTGTGAAAAAACTGGCAAATTACCTCTAAAACCATACTCTGGCAAATTAATGGTTCGCGTGCCACCCAAAATGCATGCTGCCGTTGCTCAAGCTGCAGAAGTAAGCGGCAAAAGTATAAATCAATGGATTGTTGATAAGCTGGATCAGGCCGTACATTCATATTAAAAAGTGTATAAATTTGAAATTGTGTAGAACTGTATTGAGGACGGAGGCAAAAACTTCCGCCCTCAATCCATCTATCCGTGCAAGTTCTCAATCCACCTCATGGCTTCAGCATCATTGACCTTGCCCAAATACCGCTGAGTGGTTGATAAGTCAAAATGTCTTAAAATCACCTTGCTGACAATTTCAATTGGCGTTCCAGATCGTGAAGCATAGGTTGCCGCATGCCTTCTTAAATCGTGGGGACGCAATTTAACTCCAACCATTTCTCCTGCCTTTCTTACCATCGCCCAGGCTGCCACATAAGAGATTTGATAAATTCTTTCAACCGGGTTGAGATCCTTATCTTTTACATAGTCATTCAATTTCAGTAACAGTTTTCTTGGGATGAAGACAACTTCACGCTCACGCCCGCTCTTTGGTTCTTGAATGATCAGTTTGCGATCGTCAATATCATTTGGTGTCAGTTTAAGAACCTCGCCAATTCTCATGCCTCCCCTGGCCATCAACTCCATGATAATCCTATTTCTGGTATTCATCGTTCTGAAAATAATTTCGTCAATGGTTTCCTTGTCAATAATTCTCCATTGGATACAGGAGGCCCGACGGAATATTTTCTTGATAATTGGCGTTGTACAATGATTTATCAGCTCCGGCGAAGCAGTATTGATTGTGAAATTGTAAAAAGACGAAAGAGTTGAGTAGCGATTACGTTTTGTTGACTGTTTATTGCCATTAGTCAGTTTAATAAGAAAATCGAGAACTTCTTCCTGACGGACCTCCTCTAGGAGGCTGTCCGAGAACGTCTTTTTTTCCCAGCTCGGCGTTATTTTTTGAAAATAATGCTCGGAATACTAGGTGTATACCTGTGCTTATTGTCAAAAAATGCCTTGATCTGAGAAAAAATCCTATTCTAGGACAACCTCCTAGGCAACTTTTTATAAAGTTAAGATTGCTGTTGCATAGTTCTAATTCTAAAAATCCATTCAACTCTGTTTTTTTTGCCATATTTTGGGGTTGTTGATCT
>JAGGWR010000236.1 GCA_021163445.1 Candidatus Tharpella aukensis | reverse complement strand
TTTAATTGGGGTCAGAGTAAAATTATTTAATTTTACTCTGACCCCAATTAAAAAAAATCTTGAAAAGAGAGATGAAAAGTTGTAGGTGTGGTTAGTGGAGAAAAAAAGTACTTTTTATGTTGATGAAAATATATAATTATACGGATAAATGGAATGGCTTAAAATGGTCTGTGGAACAGATGTAATGTTAAGGAGGGGATGATGATTGCAAAAGTGAAAGCCAATGTAAAAGATAACAAAAATGAGAAGCGGAAGGCTCTACCAGTAAAAAAATGCGATTCGGCAATTGACCGGCGTGTATCTGCAATCATTAGGGAGTCTTTGGGTAATATTGATAAAAAATTGGCTGCCATTGACGACCTCACTCCCAGTTGTAAAGAGGTTCGTAAACTTCTCAAACAGAAAGATAAAGACCGGATTTTAGAGCGGGCTTTAGAGCGTCACTTTAACAGGGAAGAGTTGATACCGTATCAGGCGGAACTGATTAAACTGCAACGCCATATGGAGAAGGCTGGGAAAAAGATGATCATTACATTCGACGGTCGGGATGCCTCGGGTAAGGGCGGGACGATTCGGCGGGTGACAAGATATATGAATGCCAAGCATTTCAGGATAGTGGCTCTGGGGCGCCCTAGTATCGCCCAGCAGACCGAATTGCATATGAAACGCTATGTTGAACAGTTTCCTCATTCCGGTGAAATTGTTCTATTTGATCGGAGCTGGTACAACCGGGCCATGGTTGAGCCGATAATGGGTTTTTGTTCCAAGAATCAGTATGATCGTTTCATGCGTAAGGTGTCGAGTTATGAGTATAATTTTACTGATGACGGTAAAACATCCCTGGTGAAACTCTATTTCTCGGTTTCCAGAGAGGAGCAGGCCCGACGTTTTGAGCGGCGTAAAACCGATCCTCTGCGGCGCTGGAAGTTGAGTGAAGTAGACCTGCAGGCCCAGGATCTATGGGACGAATTTACGGAAAAGAAGTTTCAACTGCTTAAAAGAACCCACACGCCGAAATCTCCCTGGTACATCATCAAGTCGGATGATAAACATCTGGCCCGGCTGAACACTATTAAATTGATTTTGAGTCTGAGCAAGTATAAAGGACGTAAACGGTCTCTGGATACAACACCGGATCCCAAAATAGTTATTCCGGGTGACGTGGAATTTGAAAACATGAAAAAAGAGCGCAAGAAATTCGGTAAATTTCTTTCTTAAAGGAATGGGGATGGATCATGGCAACAGGCACTATAAAAAGACGCAAAAAGGGCAAGGATAAGCAAGAAAAAATTAAACTTCTTGAAGGCACAGCCTATAAGTTTAAAGAGAATAAACCAGGTAAAGAGCGGGTTCCTGTCTATATCAAAAAAGAGCATCTCATATATGAGGAAGAGCTGAAAAAACTGCAGATTGAATTAATGAAACTGCAGAAACAGATCAAGAAAGATGGTATGCGGGTTCTGACTATCTTTGAAGGACGTGATGCCGCCGGCAAGGGTGGCACTATTAAACGAATCACCGCTTTTCTCAACGCCAGAGGGGCGCGGGTTGTGGCCCTTGAAGCACCCAGTGACCGCGAGAAAAGACAATGGTACTTTCAGCGTTATGTTTCCCATCTGCCGTCAGGAGGAGAAATGGTCCTTTTTGATCGGAGTTGGTACAATCGATCTATGGTCGAGCCGGTGATGGGGTTTTGTTCCGATGAGCAGCACAAACGTTTTTTAAAGGATGCGCCGTTTTTTGAGGAGATGCTGGTTAAGGATGGTATTCGACTTTTTAAATTCTATTTTTCGGTTTCCAAAGAGGAGCAACAGCGGCGTTTTGATTCACGCAAGACCGATCCGCTAAAACAGCATAAAATTTCGCCGGTTGATAATCTGGCGCAAAAATTTTGGGATCAGTACAGTGTTGCCAAGTTTCAGATGTTGAATGAGACTAACCGGAGTTTGACTCCCTGGACGATTATTCGTTCAGATAATAAAAAGAGGGCTCGGATCAATTGTATTAAGCACATTCTTTTTCATTTGGATTACGAGGGAAAAATTTCAAATGAAGATTTGTGGCCGGATCCTGAAATTGTTATATCCGGGATTGATGAGATCAAACATATGGAAAAAAATTTGATGACGCCCAAGACCTTGCGCGGTTAAATAGTGCGCGACCGAAAACCGCCAATTTCCTCGATTGCTGCGTTAGGCTCAGATTTTAATCCTCGGAATACTTAATGTATGCCTGTGGTTAAAATCTGAGCCTGCCTTGCACTCAAGAAAATTGTCAGGTTTTCGGTCAGGCACTAAATAACCGATTTTAGTTTGTTTAACAACTCATCGGCAATCTCTCTGGTTGATTTTCCAGCCGTATTTATGGTGATATTCGCCTTGGCCTCATATAGAGGGAGTCTCGACTTAAAAATCTTTTCAGCCTTGTCACGGTTCTGAAAGAGGGGCCGTTTTTTGATCTTTTTCTTGGCTTGTGGAGAGCCCATTATTTTTTCTGAAATTGTATTAAAGTCGGATTGCAGATAGACGACGCATCCGATGTCGTTTAAATTATCTACTCCAATAAAACCACCACCCGTGGAAATGATTGTATTTTTTACGGAGTGTGCCAGCCAATCAGCAACTTTTTGTTCAAGGTTGCGGAAATAAGCTTCCCCTTTCTCTTTGAATATATTTCTAATTGCTCTATTTTCAAAGCTTTCAACCAGATCATCTGTGTCAATGGCAAAGTAATCTATTCGACCAGCCAATTCCCGAGCCAATTTACCCTTGCCGACGCCCATAAAACCGATTAGAAGAATATTGTTAAATTTCATCTGGACAGAATCTTTTTTTCGGTCTATGCTGGAGTTATCGGGAGCACTCTTTTGGGCTTGATTACGGCTGGCTGATACCGGGCACTTGCGACAAAAGTTTCCTTTCTTTTTAAATTTACGGCAACATTTTTTCTTTATTTTTTTCTCTTCCATGCGACGAATTCCTCATCTTGGCTTGAAAGTGGGTGCGCTGGATGGAGCATGGTAGTTTCTAATGCGGGAATTACTTCCGCAATCCAGAAGTTACTGTAAGGCACTAAAATTACCTATACGAATAGTGGACACTTTTCTAAAAGTCAATGATAATACTTGCAGTTAGGTGCTTACTGACTAATGAAGTTTCACGAAAAATGGTCAAGAAATAATTTTTGTCTCACGCAAAGACGCAAAGGCGCCAAGAAAAACCATAGCCTTGGTTTGCTTTTGACCCTCTCTGCGTCTTTGCGGGATGCCTGCTTTTAAAATTTATGCAGATATTCGTTAACGAACAGAGTTGTCAGGTTGGGGCGGAAGCCGGGCTTTATGAGCTGCGAGATTGTCAAAAACCGGATGCTGACTTGTTGATTGTCAACGGTTATCCGGTTAGCGAGAATCAACAGCTTAAAGATGGCGACCGGGTAGTTTTAATTCGGCGCGGCGAACAACCGACAACTGCTGATCTTGAAGCCCTGATGCGGGCTCGTCATACACCGGGCGTACATGAGAAAATCAAAAACAGTTGCGTCGGGATTGCCGGTGTCGGCGGGTTAGGTTCGAGTGTTGCAATCGCCTTGGTTCGGGTCGGAGTCGGCAAGTTGGTGGTCGCTGATTTCGATCTGGTCGAGCCTTCCAACCTGAATCGGCAACACTATTTTATTGATCAGATTGGGTTGCCGAAAGTGCTGGCTTTGCAGGAAAGTTTACAGCGGATCAATCCCGGCGTGCGGATTGAAGTAATTCAGGAGAAAATTACTCCGAAAAATCTGCTCACCCATTTTTCCACAGT
>JAGGWR010000123.1 GCA_021163445.1 Candidatus Tharpella aukensis | reverse complement strand
CGACATATAATCTATCACAGGGTATAAGTCGTAAAAAAGCACGATTTTCGGTTGAAAGAAATCTGTTAAAGCCTTGATTTATAAGGCTTCTATCTTCGTCCTAAAAGAGCCGCACCCAAATGATTTCACTGCTTATTGAAAAATATGCGCCGCCGGGAAACGGACTGGGTTTTTATCAGGACAAGGCGGTTTTTGTTCCGCAAACAGTGGTTGGCGATGAGGTTCTGGTAACTGTTGAAAAAGAGAAAAAACGCTATATCATCGGCCGATTGGAAGAGGTTGTAAAGCCGGGTTCTAAGCGGCGGCAATTGCCTTGTTCGCATTATGCCGAGTGTGGTGGTTGTGATCTGCTCCAGCTCTCTTATAGTGATCAACTGGAGCTTAAAAAGGAGATGTTGGTTCAGGTTTTGGCCGGGGCCGGGATTCAGGCAGCGGTTAATATGGTTGCCGCCCCGAGTGAATTTTATTACCGGCATCGAGTCCTTTTCCGGCGCGACCGGCAGAGCGGAGAGTTCGGCTTTTTGCGTCGTCGCAGCCATCAGGTGGCGGTTGTTCCTGACTGTTTGATTTTGGCGCAAGTTATGAAGAGTTTGCTCGCAAAACTTACAGCTTTACCGATGTTGCCGAAAAAGATGACAGCTTGTTATGGTCTGGCAAGTGCTGCCGGAAACTTCGCTGCCGCCGCAGAAATCGGTCGTAAATATCAGGCGATTCCCGGGATTTCGGAAACTGTGAGTGAAAATTATGGTTTCGGTGATCTCGAACTGGCGGCTTCCGGATTTGCTCAAGCAAATCCGGCGATTACCCGGCTGATGATAAGCGAACTAATGAAAAATTGTGTCGATGCTTGTGAAGTGGCTGAACTTTATGGCGGCAGCGGTACTTTCTCTTTGCCGCTGGCAACTATTGCCGGGAACCTGACCGTTTATGAAAGTGACCCGGCTGCGGCCAGCCGAGGACGCCGCAACGCAGCCCGCAATGGTTTGGAAAATGTTCGTATGGTCAGTGGTCGGGTTGAGAAAAAATCGTTGCCCAAGGCTCTCGACACCCTGGTCGTAGATCCTCCGCGTAGCGGTCTGCAACCGGTTATTATTGAAAAAATGGTTAAAAGCCGGGCTTCACGGCTTATCTATATCAGTTGTAACCCGGCCACTCTGGCCCGCGATCTCGCCCGTCTCGAAGCCTTTGATAACGGGTTTGTATTAGATTCGCTTAAAGCCTACGATATGTATGCCGGCACTACCCACCTTGAAGTCATGGCCGTTCTCAAACGGTAAATCTAAACTCAACAAATTCTCGGTACCAGATCACCACTTGGTTGATCAATAATGCGTTCTCCTCCAATCAACGTCTTCATCGTAACTCTTCCCGCCGACTGATCTTCTTTACTAACCCGACCGATAATTGCGGCATTTTTTCCTAATGGGTCATGTTTCATGATCTGGAGGACTTTTTCGGCTTCATCAGCTGGGCAAAAGAGTACCATTTTCCCCTCATTAGCCAGGAACAAGGGTTCCAATCCGTAGATTTCAGCAAAACCGCGAACCTTTTCTTTGACCGGGATAGACTTTTCCTCTATTTTCAGATCGACCCGGGATTGCTCGGCCAGCTCGGCCAGAACGCCGCCGGCACCGCCCCTGGTGGCATCCCGCAAACAGTGGATGTTGATGGAATTTTTTTGTAATTTATCTACCAGATGATTCAGGGCGGCAGCGTCAGAGATGATGATACTTTCTGAAAAACCCTCCTCTCGGGAAGTTATTACGGCTGCGCCATGGTCACCGATAGTGCCATTGATGATGATAACATCATCTTTTTTGATCCGATGCGGCCCTAATGGTGTCCCTGATTCATGCACCCCGATTCCGGCGGTATTGATATAGACGCCGTCGGCCATCCCTTTGGGGACGACCTTGGTGTCACCGGTGACGATCTCGACTCCGGCGGATTGGGCCGCTTCAGCCATCGAAATAACGATTTTTTCAAGCTCGGCCAATGGAAACCCCTCTTCAATGATATAACCTGCACTTAGATATAAGGGCCGGGCTCCGGACATGGCGAGATCATTAACCGTGCCGTGTACGGCCAGAGAGCCGATGTTGCCGCCGGGGAAAAAAAGGGGATTGACAACATAACTGTCGGTTGTAAAACTAAGGTTTTTTTGATTGACGGTCAGCAGGGCGCTGTCATTGAGAGGTTCTAAATGAGTATTGCGAAAATTCTTCAGAAAAAGGTCGTGAACCAAGTCAGAGGTCAAACGCCCCCCGCCGCCGTGACCAAGCATAATTAGATCATTCATAATTTTAATATCCTACTCCGGCAGCCTGGCCGGAACTAAATGGGTTAATGATTCAAGTATTATTTGTTATCTGATGGGCTGCAATCAGAGCTTGGCCTAAAGCCAGGCCGCCATCATTGGTTGGTACTTGACGGTGGCAGTAGATAGTTATTGGTCGATCCTTGTTCTGGAGATGGTTGTTTTTAGGGGTACAGTTATTTTTCGGCCATTGTTGACAGCCTTTGAGAAGGAGACGATTTTGAAAGCAGCCGCCGCTCAAAACAATTCGATAAAGATTGTGCTGATTCGAAAACCTTTCCGCCGTGGTCATTAGGGCGTTAATAATTGAATCGTGAAAAAGGGTTGCCAAGGCCTCTCTGGAATATCCGTTAAGGGAGAGTTCCGTGAGTTTTTCGATCATGGGTAGAAGATTCAGTTGATAATAGCGCTCGTCTTTCGGCAACAACTCTTCGTTAATTGTCCAGGGTAGCAAGGTTGTAGCTGAAGTTTGCCGGGGTTGGTGATTTCGCCGGTATTTTGTCGCCATAGCTTCGAGTTCGATTGCGGCCTGACCCTCGTAGGTTGTTGCTTGGGAAAAACCGAGGATGGCGGCAACCCCATCAAAAAATCGTCCCAGACTTGAAGTTAGAGGATTGTTGACCGATTGTTTCAGGATTAACCAAAGGTCTTGATCGGAAAAAGATTCAGGGACAAATTTTAGATCTCGGGCTTTTTTCAGCCAACCGTCAGGATCGGCCTCTTGCAGCAGGCTTAAGCCGATACGCCAAGGTTCGCGAATTGCGCGCTCGCCGCCCGGCAGCCGGAAGTAGGCGAGTTGCCCAAGTCGGGTAAAGTGGTTTTCCTCGACCCGCAAGAATTCTCCACCCCAGATATGACCGTCCGTACCATAGCCGGTGCCATCCATGGCTAAACCTAAAACCGGGCCTGAAATTTGATTGTCGGCCATGCCGCTGACGATGTGGGCGTGATGGTGCTGAACCTTGATAATGGTTTTGCCTGGAAGTCTCTTTGCGGCGGTTGAGCTGTAATATGCAGGATGTAGGTCGCAGGCTACGACTTTCGGTTGACAAACAGCAATTTTCTCCATCAGTTTAATGTTTTCATGAAAAAAATCACGGGCCTGCGGGGTTTCCAGATCACCGATATGGGGAGAGCAGAGGGCCTTTTTATCCTTTATCAGACAGAGCGAGTTTTTGAGCTGTCCGCCAAAGGCGAGAATCGCCGGCGACCGGTTTTTAAGGGCAATACTGTGTGGGATATAGCCCCGGGAACGTCGTAGAAGTTGCGCTTGCTGATTGACCACCATAATAACGGAGTCATCGAGGCGGACAACAATATCACGATTATGGAGGAGAAAGAAGTCGGCAATCTTTTTTAAGCGCGATAATGCTTCCTGGTTGTCAATGCAAATTGGTTCATCACTTTGATTAGCACTGGTCATAACCAGAGCCGTGACCCCCTCGGCAAAGAGCAGGTGGTGGAGCGGCGTATAGGGGAGCATGATGCCGTAGTGGGAGAGACCTGGAGCTATTGCAGATGATAATAGGTGGTTAGCCACATTTTTACCCCCGTTTTTTTTCGAACAGCATCTGCTTATTTCAAGCAGGACAATTGGTCGGGCCGGGGAGAGGAGAAGTTTTTTTTCAGTTTCATTGATAGAGACCAGTTTTTCAGCGGCGGTCAAATCTTTGACCATAAGAGCGAAAGGTTTACCATCGCGCTGTTTCCGTTTTCGGAGACGGTTGACGGCTTCATGGTTGTCGGCGGCGACGGCGAGATGAAAACCGCCAACTCCTTTGATGGCGACAATTTTGCCCTCTTTAAGAAGTTTTCCAGTTAACTGAAGGATCTTTGTAGTCGCTATTTTCTCTCCTTGAGCATCACATAATGTCAGTTTCGGTCCACATTCCGGGCAGGCGGTGGCTTCGGCATGGAAACGGCGGCTTTGCGGATCATCATATTCATCCTGACATTTACGACAGAGAGGGAAGGGGGCCATGGAGGTTCGTTGTCGGTCATAGGGAAGATCTTTGACAATCGTCAGGCGCGGGCCACAGTCGGTACAGTTGATAAAGGGATAGCCAAAGCGTCGATCAGCGGGATCATTCATCTCGTTAAGACAGGCCGGACAGGTTGCCATGTCGGCCCCGATAGTGAGTTCTTGAGAACCTTCTTGCGGGCTTTCTCGAATTTCAAAAGTGATGGATGAACCATGTCTGTTATCAGGAAGCACTTTTGGGCTTATCTCTTGCCTGGTGAATTTATTAACAATTGCTGGAGCCGGCAGGGTCGAGAGGATTTTTTTGATAAACTTGTCGAGGCTTGATTCCAGACCTTCGATTTCAACCCTGACTCCATCCGGTCGATTACAAACGAAACCGGAGAGCCGCAGAGCAGTAGCCAGGCGATAGATATGCGGGCGAAAACCGACGCCTTGGACAACACCGGTAAAATGAAGACGTAATCTTTTGATTTTCAAGTTTTAAAAAACCGTTATCCGCAGATTACGCGGATTTGCACAGATTAAAAACCAATTTTTATTTGAATAGTTACGTTTTGGTTAGATATTCTGCTGAAAATTTTCTATGGCATTTGTCAACCAGGTAAACCATTTTTCCAGGCCGTTCTCATCTTTACAGGAGACTTCAAAAATCTGGAGATCAGGATTGATGGCAAGAGCATCATGACGGGCTTTTTTAAGATCGAAATCGACGTAAGGGGCGAGATCGATCTTGTTGATCAGAAGAACTGATGATTCTGCAAACATGAGCGGGTATTTGGCCGGTTTATCAGCCCCTTCCGGTGTACTTAAGATCATGATTTTGGCATTCTCACCGATCTTGAACTCCGCCGGACAGACCAGATTGCCGACATTTTCGGTGATCAGAAGATCGAGGTTGTCAAAATCAAAAGAGGGGAAGGTCTCCTTGATCATGTTGCCGTCAAGGTGACAGGCACCGCCGGTATTGATCTGAACGACCGGGATATTAAGTTTAGCGATTCTTTCCGCGTCGTAGCTGTCCTGGATATCACCCTCAATGACGCCGATTTTAAAGCGCTCGCGCAAAGCAATAATTGTTTTTTCGACAAGAGTGGTCTTGCCCGCGCCCGGCGAACTCATCAGATTAAGAACGTAAACTTTTTTTTCATCAAAAAAAGTACGGTTATCATTTGCGATTCGGTTGTTGGCATCAAGAATATTGGTGACGACATTAATTTTCATATTGATATTTTCCTTAATTTTGTGGGTAGCGAAAAAAGGCGGCGCAACAGCCTTCATTTGAGACCATGCAGGGGCCAAAAGGGCTGGCCGGGGTGCAGACGGTGCCAAAAAGATTACATTCGGAAGGCTCGATGAGGCCGCGTAAAACCTCGCCGCAGCGGCAGGCGTGGTTAGTTTGACTTCTTATTTCAGGGACTGAAAAATGGCGCTGGGCGTCGAAGGCGGCAAACTTTTCTCTTAAGACAAGGCCGCTTTCAGGGATTTCACCTAAGCCCCGCCAGTTGACGGTTGCCGGCTGAAAAACTTCGTTCATGATGGTTCTGGCTTTAGGGTTTCCTTCCTCTTTGACGCCGCGTTGATATTGGATTTTAACCTCTGTTACCCCATTCGTCAACTCTTCCAGGATTAGAGATATTCCCTCAAGGATGTCGACCGGTTCAAAACCGGTGATGACTGCGGCCCGATCTGTTTTGATGATGAAATTGTAGGCTTGGGCTCCGATAATCGTACTGACATGACCGGGGCAGAGAAATCCGTCAATTTTGAGCTCTTCATCAGCCAGCAGGAGGCGCATTACCGGCGGCATCAGCTTGTGGCTGCAAAAGATAAAAAAATTGGTGATTTCCAGTTTCTTTGCCTGGAGGACGGCTGCGGCAACGGTGGGTGAGGTGGTTTCAAAACCGATGCCCATAAAAACAATTTTTTGCTCGGGATGGGCTTGGGCCAGGGCCACGGCGTCAAGGGCGGAGTGGACAGTTTTTATCTGGGCTCCGGCGGCGCGAATTTTTTCCAGAGAGTTGCCGTGGCTGCCGGGCACCCTGAGTAGATCACCATAGCTGGCAAAAATAATTTCCGGCTGGGCCGCAAGCCAGAGAGCCTGATCAATATCCTCAATCGAGGTAACGCAGACCGGGCATCCGGGGCCGGAGACCAGCCGAATATTGTCAGGCAGAAGCTGGCGGATGCCATAACGGCCAATGGCGGTGGTGTGGCTGCCGCAAACTTCCATGATCGTAATTGGTTTGACCAGACCAGTCGCTCTTTTTTCAATCTTTTGCAACAGGCCGGAAACCAGTTCCGGAGACCGGTACTCATCAATATATTTCATTATCTATGATCTCTTGGAGCAGCGTCAGACTTTTTTGGGCCTCTTCGGTGTCGATTTTATGGATGGCAAAACCGGCATGGCAGAGGAGATAGTCATCAAGGGTGACGGCTTCATCGAGAAGATCAAGTGATACTTCACGTTTAGTTCCGCCGATATCAATGACGGCCAGGCAGTTATCTTCTTTAAAGGCGACAATACGCCCGGGAAAACTTATACACATTAGTCAACATCCAATTCTAAAAGTTGCAACTCCTGCCAGCCTTCGGTTACCGTGACTTGATCTCCCTGGCAACGGGGGCAGATGGTCGGGTCGGCATTTTCACTCGTAAATTCCTGGTCACAATCAAAACAGTGAATTTTCAGGGGCAGGATGGTTAGTTCCAGTTGAGCTTTGTCACAGATGCTGTTGCAGGAGAGGGTTTTAAAGGCAAAGTCAAGAGCTGCGGGTTCAACTGACGAGAGTCGTCCGCACGAGAGGTTTACTTGGTTGACTTTGGTGAACCCGTGCTCTTTTGCCTGTTCATCGATAATTTTTAACAAGGATTGGACGAGGGAGAGTTCATGCACTTTTATAACTCATGTCGGGCCGGTGTTAACCGCCATTCGGCTAGTTCTTTGAGGAAAAATTTTTCCATGGCTGGGAAAGAATCATACATGAGCTGGGTCATGGTGGGATTCATCTCGCCGCCGTAATCTTGAGGGGTAATACAGAGAAAAATGGTCTCCGGCAATTCGTCCATTAACTCTGTTTTCATTAAGACATCAAAAAATTCAACCTCATGGGCCGAGGTTGGAGTTGGTAGATGAAGCTCCATCTCGGCTTGGGTGAATCGGTAGATGGAGCCCGGTTGATCTTCACTTTTGATGATGTCGATAACCAGCATGCGGTCACAAGAGCTTATCGTATCAAGTAAGCCGTAGCCAAGCGTACCGCCATCTATGAGTTTGACATTTTCGGGAAAAAGGTAGTTCTTCTCCATCTCTTTAAGAAAATGGACGCCGAAGCCTTCATCGCGAAGGAGCGTGTTGCCCAGGCCTAAAATGGTTGTTCGCATGTAGTTTAATCCGCTTTACGGAAGACCCGGCCACTGATCATTGATGATATTGTTCCCTCTTTGTAGACGATATCAGTCCAGATCGCCATATAAACATGAGCCATAATAAAGATGATAAAGCCCCAGCTGACGATGTGGTGGATCAGACGAACTCCGGCAAGTCCGCCCATAGCGATTTCAAGTGGTTTTAAAAGATTGCCAGCAAATGCACTCAACCCGGCGTGATAGTTAGCACCAACCATGATCAGCCCAGTCATGATGATCATGAACTGCAATAAAATCAGGCCGCTGTAGGCAAGTGCCTGTAATGGGGCGTATTGATATACATGCTTAGGTTTTTTATTAGAGATGAGCAGGTAAAATTTAACTTGGTTGATCAATTTGTGAATATTGGTCCAAGATAAAAGGTCGATCCAAGTAGCGTGAAACTTTGTGAAGATTCCGAGATAAGCGCGCCAAAGCATGAGAAAAGTCAGGAAAACCCCGAAAAATGTATGGAGTGTGCGAATGTTTCCGACACAAAATTTATCGGCAGTGGCCCCGGCCCCGAAGGAGATCGGGTAGGCGATATAAAAGCCACTGGCTAACAAAATGAAAACCGATGAAACCATTGACCAGTGAATCAGGCGAATCGAGAGCCACCACTCTTTTTTCATTCGGAAATTTGGCATTACAGGCTCCTTGAAATTGCGGTCGTAAACTTTGATGAACTCGTAACAAGTAACGGGATGGCTAAGTAAAAATTTCGATAGACAAGATGTTGTGGTTCTCCAAGCGCGAGACCATACATGTAGTATGTCGAGTGTCTGGAGAACCACAACAACGCAGGATATCGGAACTTTTTACGACGCCATCAAATTAGAGAATTTTGAACTTACCTATTTCACGCCCTTTGAAGTCGATAACATGGACGGCACAGGCCATACAGGGGTCGAATGAGTGGATGGTGCGTAAAATTTCCAAGGGCTGATTAATATCTGCCATCCGGGTTCCGATCAGAGACTCTTCATAAGGTCCGCGAACCTTTTTCAGATCGCGGGGCGAACAGTTCCAGGTTGAAGGCACTACGGCTTGATAGTTACTGATAACCTTGTTTTCGATCTTCAGCCAGTGCCCAAGAGAGCCTCGGGGAACTTCAGAGAGTCCACGTCCCTGGCCGCTTTGCGGCACATCACAGCGGGTCCAAGTGCGATCGTCGCCAGCTTTTAAATTGGCTACCAGCTCATTGACCCAGGTTTCGGTGTTATCGGCGACAAGTTTAGTTTCAAGACCCCGGGCTACGGTTCGACCCAACGTCGAAAAAAGGACGGAGGCCGGGAGACCGGTAGCTTTCAAGGTACTGTCAACTAGTGGTTTGATCAGTTTATCACCTTGAGCATAACCGATAAGAAAACGGGCCAGAGGGCCGGTTTCAAAAGGTAGATCATCATAGCGCGGGGCTTTGCACCAGGAGTACTTCTCGTCACCTTTAACCTGCCCCTGAGCATCAAGACCGGTGTATTCGGGGTCGGTTTTACCATCGTAGGGATGTAATTTTTCATTGCCGACATACCATGAGTGGGCAACTTCTTCGGTTATTTTAGCCTCATCCAGGTCCATGGGATTGGTCAGATCGCCTCCCTTGATAACCCCTTTTGGCAACAACACTTCATTCCACTGGTCATCGAGAGGAAAACCGCCATAAGAGAGATAGTTTTTGACACTGGCTCCAACTCCGGCAAGCCCTTCATCTTTATAATAAGTTCCGGCGATCAGGAGGTCGGGAATGTAGGCGGTATCAATAAAGTTTTGCACCTCTTTCAAACGATAAAGGAATTCGCCGATGCGATGGGCGTCCTGAATATCCATAACGCAGGTTACGCCACCAGCGACCAGCGATTGCGGGTGGGGATTCTTGCCCCCGAAAATTGCCTGCATCTGACCACAGATCTTGGCAATGTGTAGTGCGTCAAGATAGTGGGAGGCGATTACGAGATTGGCTTCGGGTGGTAGTTTGAAGGAAGCATTGCCCCAGTAGGCGTTGGCAAAAGGGCCTAAACGACCCGATTTAACAAATTTAGTCAGGCGTTTCTGGACGGCCCGATAGTGGGTCTCCGAGCAGTTGTAGGGGTTGTCGTGGTAGCTTTTTGCCAGTTCAACCGTTTTTCTCGGGTCAGCTGAGAGGGCACTGACGATATCGCACCAGTCGAGACCATGCAGATGATAAAAATGCATGATATGGTCGGTCATATACTGGGATGATTTGATCAGGTTACGGACGATGCGGGCGTTGGGCGGCGGCGTCACCTTGAAAGCGTCTTCGCAAGCTAAGATGCTGGCTTCATAGTGGGAGTAGGTACAGACGCCGCAGATACGCTGGGTGATGAGACCGGCATCACGCGGGTCGCGGCCTTTTAAGATAGTTTCAATACCGCGCCACAGAGTGATTGAACTCCAGGCATCGCGGATAACATTATTTTCATCTACTTCAACTTCGATTCGCAGATGGCCTTCAATTCTGGTGATCGGGTCAACGATAATTCTTTTAGCCATTTTGTTTAGCCCTCATCTTGCGTTTTGGGAATATCATCTTGACCCTGGCGTTTAACGAAAGAGACTACGCCATGAACAGCGATCCCGGCGGCGGTAACTCCAGCCAGGGCTTTACCGATATTGTCGACGGTTTTTTCACCGCCGCCAAAGGTTTTTTCGGCAATCGGTTTTTCGAGTGGTGCCATAGTGTCCCAAAAATCAGGTTCGACACAGCCGATGCAGCCGTGACCGGCCATAATTGGCCAGGAGATGCCATCGTTGAAACGAACCTTGGCGCAATTAGCGTAAGTGTAGGGTCCTTTACAGCCAACTTTATAGAGACACCATCCCATTTTGGCGCCGGAATCGCCCCACTCCTCAACAAATTCACCAGCGTCGTAGTGGGGGCGGCGTTCGCAACAGTCGTGAATTCTTTTGCCATAAGCCCAGATCGGGCGTCCTAGGGAATCGAGCGGGGGGAGAGCCCCGAACATTAAATAGTGAAGAATCGTGCCGACGAAATTAATTGGATTGGGTGGGCAGCCGGGAATGTTAACGGTTTTAATTCCCAGCGCGTCACTGATGCCTTTGGCGTCAGTAGGATTTGGCTTGGCCGCCTGGACATTGCCAAAAGATGAGCAACTGCCGATGCAGATAACTGCGGCGGCTTTACTGGTGACCTCACGAGCTAACTCCATACCGGTACGGCCTTTGGCGCCTAAAGTCAGATATTTTCCATCCATACCGGTCGGCAGAGCACCTTCGATGACACAGATAAATTTACCGGCAAAGTCATGTAAGGCTCTCTCCAGATTCTCTTCGGCTTGATAGCCGGCGGCCGCCATCAGGGTTTCATGGTATTCAAGGGACAAGGTTTCGAGGATTAAATTATCAACGTTGGGGTAGGAGGTTCGCAAAAAAGCTTCGCTGCAGCCGGTACATTCGGCAAAGTGGAGCCAGACAATCGGTACCCGGCCAAATTGCTCCGCCGCCCGGGCCAAGCGGGTTTTAAAAATCGGCGGCAACATCAGGGCGGCTGTAGTAACCGCTGACCATTTTATAAATGAGCGGCGGCTGATGCCAGCACTTTCAAGTTGCTCGGCCAAAGGTTCGATCAGGGGTGGCAAGTCATGATCCATCTTCTCCAGGTGGAGATCACACTCCTTGACCATCCGCTGGTAATCTTGAGTAATACGTTCTTCAAGATCTCTATCCCGCTTTTCAAAGTCGCGGTTCATAACCTTGTCTCCTGTTCAAGTTTGATGGCGTCGCATCCCAAGGGCACTTCCTATGGGGCGTAAAAAGTTCCGATATCCTGCGTTGTTGTGGTTTCCCCGACACTCGACATGCAATTTGACGTATCTAATACTTTAATTTTAGTAAACATGTATACTGTGTAGACTTTTTTTGTCAAGCTTTTTTGTCAAGCTTTTGGTAGACTTTGTGGTTGCATAGTTTTTCCTATTTAGAGTTCTGTATGTTTGTTTTTCATAAAGGTTCAGTTAGATTTTCGGTCAGGTACGACTTTATTTGTGTCTCTGCGCCTTGCGGGAAAACCGCTTTTCATCTTTTGTATTTGCCGAGTTCAGAAAGGGAGTTCAATGAACTCCGGGATCAAGCGGTTATTTTTAAGGTGGAGTTTGGCTAACGATATAGGTCGACCTATGCGTCTCGGGCCGGCACTGCCCGGATTGATAAAGAGAATGGAGTCTCGCTGAAAATTCTCCGGCCTGTGGGTGTGGCCAAAAATAACAACTTCAACGCCGGCTGCCTTTGGATCAAGGTCGAGTTTCTCAATGTCGTGGAGGATGTAAAAAGTGCGCCCATTGATTGTTCGCAGGTCACTGGCAGGATATGTTGTATTAAAGTCCATATTGCCCCGGACGGCATAAACCGGTGCAATAGTGGAAAGTTGGGTGATAGTAGTGTCGTCGCAGATGTCTCCGGCGTGGATGATAGCATCAGACCCTTTAAGGAAATCAAAAGCTTCCTGGCGCAGTAACCCGTGTGTATCTGAAATGAGGCCGATCTTATATTCATTCATAGCAGCGAGATCAAATTTTTGTTGAATGTAATGAGTTTCAATTTCGTTTATAAACTATTGAAACGGCAATGTAAATAGTGCGCGACCGAAAACCGCCAATTTCCTCGATTGCGGCGTTAGGCTCAGATTTTAATCCTCGGAATACTTAATGTATGTTGCGACCGAAGGAAGTGCCCTTGCGGTATGGGTTAAAATCTGAGCCTGCCTTGCACTCAAGAAAATTGTCAGGTTTTCGGTCAGGCACTAATATAGTTCTGAGCTGAATATTTTAATGGATTATAGTTGCAAAGGGTTGAAAAAAAAGTTAAGATATTTTTAGAGAACTAGAAATTTTAGACAGCTGTAAGCGAGTCTTAAGCCGTGAAAAGTGCAAATAATATGAAAAAAGATATGATTTTTCTGGTCGATGACCATCCTGCCAACTTGAAGGTATTGTTCTCTCTTTTCCATGACGAAGAATTTGATATCCGGATTCATGAGAGCGGCGAGCAGGTTCTGGAGATGCTGCAGCATGTATTGCCGGATATTATTCTGCTTGATGTCATGATGCCGAAAATGGATGGTT
The DNA here is from genome assembly GCA_021163445.1 of Candidatus Tharpella aukensis. Classification (GTDB taxonomy): domain Bacteria; phylum Desulfobacterota; class Anaeroferrophillalia; order Anaeroferrophillales; family Tharpellaceae; genus Tharpella; species Tharpella aukensis. Next base: position 399 of record JAGGWR010000123.1, on the reverse strand, counting down.
TAAGCACTTGTCGTAAGATAAAGAAGAATCCAATGACTGCGGATATCCCGGTGATTTTTCTCTCAGCTCTCGATAATATTGAGGATAAAGTTGCCGGTTTTGCGGCTGGTGGAGCCGATTATATTACTAAGCCGTTTCAGAAAATTGAGGTGCTCACCCGCTTGAGAACTCAATTGAGCCTGCGAAAAAAACAGAGAGCTCTCGACCAGGCCTTGGCCGAGCTGCAAACCCAAAATGAGACGCTGGAGTTGCGGGTTGAGGCGCGAACCGTTGCTTTAATCCCATGTTTACCACGAAATGCCCCCATTCATCCCTAACGGATTGAAATAATAGTGATAATTTTTTTTAGCCCTTAAAAATTACGTCTAAGAATATTTGTTGTTGACATCATTATAATCT
>JAGGWR010000115.1 GCA_021163445.1 Candidatus Tharpella aukensis | reverse complement strand
GGTTCAGAGCAACGCTGATAACAGGGCTGCGAGCAGGAACGACTTGGCTGAAAACTTTTAGGCGCATTCCCGGCGATCTCTTGCGCAAGTTTTTTCTCTTCACCAGCAAGATCATCGACAAGCCCCTGAACTTTAACTACCATCTCCGGGTTATCAGCCATCAGACTCTGCACGTTCTGAAGACTCTTAACCGAATTTTTGAGCCGCTCCAAACGCCGCTTGAGACTTAGGACAACCAGCTCATCTTCCAATGCCAGAACCCGGTTACCCAGCGCCTTCTCCCCCTCTTGCAGGGCTGTAAATTGACGATCAAAATCAACAATCTGCTTGTGCAATTTCTGATTACTAAGAAAAATCGAGATCACGGCCAACGCCAGCAAACCTGCAATAATTATCGCAACAAAAGAGAAAGCTTTACCATTCTGCTTTTTGGGGCTCCCTTTTTGCGGAACAGTATTACTATTTTCTACTTTTTTATCAACTTTTCCTTCACTCACAAGTTCTCTCCTGAAAATCTGTTGCTAAAATTTAATGTAACTATTCAGCGTAAGTAGAGCAGCACCTAATATTGATGAATTTCAGTAAATTCTGGGGACATAACCTGATTCTCCGAAGGAAATCGGGATTGTGTCCCCTGAATTTACGGGTTAGCTGAATAGTTACAATTTAATTAGTAAAGACGATGCTTATAACCTTTATTGAACTAACGGTCAAGCTGGGGATTTTATTTCCCAAGCCCTTTAAGAAGATCAAGAATCTCTTTAGTTTTGCTCTCCATAAGCTCCCGGTCACCTCGACTCTCAACATTGAGACGGAGCAGAGGCTCGGTATTTGACGAACGCAGATTAAAACGCCAATCGGCAAATTCAAGACTCAAACCATCAATTCGATAACGCTCTTTAACCTCTTCCCGCTCACTGAAATATTTTTCAACCATTGCGATCGCGGCTTGCGGGTCATCGAGACGAAGGTTAATCTCGCCGCTGACCGGAAAACGACGGATTCTCTCATCAACCAATTCAGAAAGGGAACGACCGCTTTTTGAGATCAGTTCCAGAACTAAAAGCCAGGGAATCATTCCGGAATCGCAATAGGAAAAATCTTTAAAATAGTGATGAGCGCTCATTTCACCGCCATAAAGAGCATCAAGTTCGCGCATTTTGTCTTTAATAAAAGCGTGGCCGGTCCTCGAAACATGAGCCTGACCCCGGTTTTCAGAAACCAGCTCGATAGTATTCCAGGTGAGCCGCGGATCATGAACAATATTTGCACCGGGATGATTAGTGAGCAGATTTTCCGCCAGGAGCCCGACGATATAATAGCCCTCGATAAAACGTCCATGCTCATCAAAAAAGAAACAGCGGTCAAAATCTCCGTCCCAGGCAAGACCGACATCCGCTTGATGTTTAATCACGGCCTGGCTCGTTAACGAACGATTTTCCGGCAATAAAGGGTTGGGGATCCCATGCGGGAAGCTGCCATCGGGCTCATTAAGCAATTTGATCAGAGTAAAAGGGAGATGGGCTTCCAGCTCATCAAGCACAACTCCGGCGCAACCGTTTCCGGCATTGACCACGACTTTTAAGGGTTTAAGACAATCTAAGTCGATATAACCCAGAAGATGTTTAATATAGGCGGGACGAAAATCTAAAGGGGTAACCCGGCCGCAAGTCAAAGAGTCAGGAAATTGCCCCACTTTAACCAGCTCTTCGATCTGGGGCAACCCATAATCTCCACTTAAGGGGCGTGACTCATGACGCACCAGTTTCATGCCGTTATAGTCGCCGGGATTATGACTGGCAGTCACCATAATGCCACCGTCGAGACGGTAGTTAAAGGTCGCAAAATAGACCTCTTCGGTACCGCAGAGACCGAGATCAAGGACATCGGCCCCGCCGTCATTAAGCCCGCGGCTAAGGGCTGTAGCCAAGGCCTGGCTTGAGGGACGCACATCGCGGCCGACAGCAACTTTTTTCGGCTTTATAAAGACGGCAAAAGCTCGGCCCAAGCGATAGGCCAGCTCTTCATTGAGCTCATCAGGAACCCGGCCGCGAATATCGTAGGCCTTGAAACAGGCAGTAGAGATTGTTTTTTCAGTCATCTATTGATTAACTCCTTTGTAACTATTTAAGATAACTTTCGTAGGCGGCCAAAATGCCCTCTTCCAACGTAAATTTAGGTTTCCAGCCAAGTTCGGTCAAACGCGAGATATCAAGCAGTTTTTTCGGCGTCCCGTCGGGTTTAGATGAATCAAAAGTGATCTCTCCGGGATAGCCGACCACCCGCCGGACAATTTCAGCCAGCTCACGAAGGGTCTGATCAACCCCGGTACCGATATTAAGCAGTTTGGTAGATTGATAGTTATCCATAACCAAGAGTAGAGCCTCGGCCAGATCGTCGACAAAAAGAAATTCCCGCATCGGCTTACCGGTACCCCAGAGATCTATCGCTGCCGAGGCATTTCCGGAAACCGGCAACTGTTTATCGGCCGCCCCGCCACCACTTAAACGATGTCCATTAAAAGCGGCAATCCGCATCAGGTTTGCATAAAAATCATTGGGGATCGAACCGTAAGTTTGCGCATCCGCAGCCAGGGCTGCGTCATCGCCTGCCGCCGCCAGTTTGGCGAGATGGAATTTACGAATCATCGCTGGCATAGCATGGGAACTCATAAGGTCGTAGTTATCAAAAGGCCCGTAGAGGTTGGTCGGCATCACCGGAACAAAATTGGTCTGATATTGACGGTTAAAAGCGTGGCACATCTCAATACCGGCGATTTTGGCCACGGCATAGGCCGAGTTGGTCGGCTCTAGGGGCCCGGAGAGCAGATACTCCTCGCGCATCGGCTGCGGCGCCATCCGGGGATAAATACAAGAACTCCCTAGAAAAAGAAGCTTTTTCACCCGATATTCACAAGCCGCCCGCATGACATTATTCTGAATCATGAGATTATCGTAGATAAAATCGGCCGGCCAGGTATCGTTGGCATGAATACCGCCAACCTTGGCTGCGGCGAGAAAGACATAGTCCGGTTTCTGGGTAGCAAAAAAATCATCAACCGCACCTTTCTCGATTAAATCCAATTCAGTACGTGAACGTAAAAGCAGGTTTTCATACCCCGCTTTTTGCAAACGGCGAACAATTGCCGACCCGACTAACCCGCGATGACCGGCAATATAAATTTTGTCACTCTTTTTCATAAAAAATCCTTATTTAGAATCCAGCACTTCCCGCACCTTGGCGGCCAGATCCTGCCTCGTGAACGGTTTCTGGATGAAATTGACACCTGCATCCAGAATCCCGCGCCGGGCGATCACATTGGCCGTGTAGCCGGACATGAACAAACTCTTTAAATCTGCGTGATGGGCGAGCAGTTTTTTGGCCAGATCGAGACCGTTCATTTCCGGCAATACCACATCACTCAAAAGCAGATGAATCTCGCCGGAGTAGACCTCAACCAAGCGCAAAGCTTCATCCGGCGTCGAGGCAACCAGGACAATATAGCCTTGGGCTTCAAGTATCCTCTTAGTCATATCCAGAATCGTAGCTTCGTCCTCCACCAACAAAATGGTTTCGTGACCGCCGGCAGCCGGTTTCACTAAACCTGCTTCCGGCATCGACTCGGCAGCGCCCGCGTGCCGGGCGAGATAGACCCTGAAAGTCGTCCCTTCACCCGGTTCGCTGTAAACATTGATGAAACCGTTATTCTGTTTGACGATACCGTAAACCGTAGAAAGCCCGAGACCGGTGCCATGCCCTTCACCCTTGGTCGTAAAAAACGGCTCGAAAAGATTATTCTGAGTCTTCTTGTCCATGCCGCAACCATCGTCACTGACCGTCAACAGAACATATTCTCCTGGGATAAACCCAACATGGTCGGCACAATACTCCTCATCGAAAACAACATTTCCCGTTTCAATAATCATTTTGCCCACACCCGAAATGGCGTCCCGAGCGTTGACACTGAGGTTAGCCAGGATCTGGTCAATCTGGGCCGGATCCACCTTGACCGACCAGAGATCCGCACCGGGCAACCATGCGAGATCGATATCCTCGCCAATAAGCCGACCCAGCATTTTGAGCATACCGGCCACGGTTTTGTTCAAGTCAATCACTTTGGGCACAATGATCTGCTTGCGGGCAAAGGCCAATAGCTGCCGGGTAAGGTCGGCAGAACGTTCGGCCGCCTTGCAAATCTCCTGGAGGTCGTCAAAGAGCGGAGTATCCGAATCCACCTCACCCAAAGCAAGTTCCGCGTAACCTAAGATCACGCCCAGCATATTATTGAAATCGTGGGCGACGCCGCCGGCCAGTCGACCAACAGCCTCCATCTTCTGAGCCTGAGTCAACTGTATCTGGAGTTTATCACGCTCCACTTCAACCCGTTTGCGCTCGGTGATGTTATGGGCAATTCCCTCAACATGAGTGACCTTCCCTGATTGATCAAAAACGGGAAACTCCTTGACCTCCAGCCAATGCGGCGAGCCATATCCTTGACCTCTATCTCGATCTCGTAGGGAGGTTGCTCCTCACCTTTAATACTCAATTCAGTATGCCTCACAACCTCCTTATTGGACGGATTGTCGGTCAGGTATTCGGAATAGTGGACGAGAAACTCAGCCGGTTTGTAACCGAGCACGATCTCTATCGATGGGCTGACATAGTTAAAGACTCCTTCAGTGTCATGCGTGTAGAAGAAGTAGTACTCTTGCACCGATTCAACCAAATGGCGATATTTTGCCTCACTCGCTTTTAAAGACTCCCGCTCCAGCTCTAACTCCCGAATCTTTTTGTCGAGTTTTCGGCCGACCGATTGCTGGTACATATTGTTAATTTCACTTTTTTCTTTTTGCACCTCCGGCTCAACCTGCAACTCCGCCCGGCTAAAGGCCGTCAAGACCTCCTTAATAATCGCCATGAGCACTTTGGGCTCCTGCGGCTTGATAATAAAGCGGGAAGCCCCGAGAGCTAAGGCCAACTCCTTGTCCTGATGTTCGGTATAAGTGGCGGTATAGAAAATAAAAGGAATTTTTTGCAGTTTTGGATCGGCCTTAACCTGACGACAGAACTCAAAACCATCCATTTCCGGCATCATGATATCAGAAATTATGAGATCGGGCGGATCGGCCTGAGCCAGGTGCAGAGCTTCAAGACCGTTGGCTCCGCTAACCGCCTCATGTCCCATACTGGTAATCACCATCTCCAACATAACCAGAGAATCTTCCATATCTTCAGCGATAAGAATTTTCATGTTTTATCTCCCAGAATCGCCCTGATCTGACTGATCACCCGCATTGGGTTGATCGGTTTCTCGATGTAACCGTCACAGCCGGCAGCCAACAATTTTTCCCGGTCACCCGCCATTGCATAGGAGGTCATGGCGATAATCGGAATTTTGGCAACCTCTGCGTCCTCCAACGCACGTATCCTTTTCAAGACCTCAGTACCTTCAATATCGGGCAATTGGATATCCAGTAAAACAAAGTCCGGTTCTTGCTCCAGCACCAACTCCACACCTTTCAGACCGGTATCGGCCCAGATATGTTCGTAACCGGCATTTTCTAAGAGCATCGTGATCAGCACCATATTGTCTTCATTATCTTCGACGACCAAGGCGGTCTGTTTTCTTTCAGCAGTCATGACCATCCTCTTCAATAACTTTTGCTACATCTAAGGGGATTCTCAAAGCAAAAGTGCTGCCCTCGTCGAGACGACTCTCGACAGAAACGCTGCCCTGCAAAAGCTCTTCGGTGATCTTTTTGGTCAGGTAGAGCCCGAGCCCGGTGCCTCCGGCTTTGACCCGCAGGTGGGTGTCCAGCCGTTCAAAAGCCTCGAAAAGTTTTGGCATATCCTCCGGCGCAATTCCGATCCCGGTATCACTTACTTGAATCTCCACCATATCCTCTATTATCGTAACTGTCAAACTAACCTTGCCAGTCTCACTAAATTTCACCGCATTACTTAAATAGTTAAGCAGGCACTGCAAGAGACGCTTGCGATCACTATTCATCCGGGGCCAGGTGTCTTCATTAAGTTCGAGCACCAACCCTTTGGCATCGGCCTGCGGACGAATCGTCTCGATCGCCTCCTCGACAACCTCCTTGAGCGGAAAAGGTTCATAGAAGACATCAACTCGCCCCGCCTCGATCTTGGAGATATCGATGACATCGGAGATCAATCCCAACAAGTGGTTGCCAGAACGATAAATACGCTCCATGCTGTCTTTCTGCTTATCATTCAACTCCCCGGCCACCCCCTGCAACAACAATCCACTAAAACCAATAATAGAGTTGAGCGGGGTTCGCAACTCATGTGACATGGAGGCAATAAACATCGATTTGAGTTTGTCCATATCCTGAAGACGGTTATTGGCAACCTCCAGATCGACAGTGCGCTCCGCCACCTTCTCCTCAAGTTCGTCATGGGCTTGCTGGAGTGCCGCCTCGTCCTGGGCGGATTGTTTCAACCTCTCTTCCAGACGGGAAGCACGAATTACAAAGAGAAAAATCAAGGTTGCCAGAACCACGATACTCAACATCCATGACCAATACTGGCGTAAGACATCAGCAAACGTAACCTTGCCGTAGTTCTCGTAAGGGGAGAGATGAAGCTCCATCAGGCATTCATGCACCGGCCGATAGTTCTGCGGAATCGTCCAGCCGGCACATTTGGCGGTTTGAGCCGCCAGACTTCTCGTCGGCATCTGCACCAAAGCGACAGCCACCTCTTCCGCAAGTTCGTCGGAGGTATGGGAGGCTTTGGCAAAAGGCCACTCTGGATAATGTGACGTCGAATGCAGAAAACGGATTTCTCCATTGCAATTCTCATGCGGCAGCACCTTGAAATCAGCCAAACGAATATTGCCCTCAAGCACCATTCGCTCTAACGTATCGCTACGCACACTCCCGGCATCGACATATCCGTCACGAACTGCATAGACGACAGCATCATGCGACCCCCCCAAACACAGTTCGGCGAAATCGCGCTGGGGATCAACTCCCCGCTGCTTCAGCTCACGCCATGCCATATGCCAACCGCCGAGGGATCGTTCATCGACCGCCATAAAGCTTTTACCCTTCAAATCCTGGACGCTCCGGATCTCCTCACGATCAGCCTTGCAAAAAATAACCCCGGCATAGACCTTATACACCGTCCCATCGACATGAAGATTTTTCAAAGTGGCAATTCGCCGGACACCGAACCGTACCTCCAGATCTACATAAAAAGACGGATTGGCGAGAATAAATTCAACCTCACCATCATCAACAGCTTTGTAAATTCCATCAAATCCCAGCGGGATTATCGAAAATGAGTGCCCCGGAATTTGTTTAGTGAGATACTCCGCTGTCGGCCCCCACTTTTTAAGACAGTGCACGCTCCCGCGATTAGCCAGCACCCCTATGCGAACTTGCTCATCGACCTTTTCAGCGGCAAAAACAGCAGCTCCCCCAAAAACAAAAAGGGCACATATTATCCAAGATGCGGCTAAAATCAACCCACATTTTTTCACACCCAACGATCGTTTTAGACTTTGCGTAACTGGTGTCATAATATGCTGCTCCTCAATAATTTTACCACTGAGTACAGGGCTTAAATACCTTCGATATGGATCAAAAAGCACTCTCCACGATTATTAGTTATATAACAACCAACATAACCGATCTTTATCTTTTCTGCAACCTTCCAGCCCTCCCTGAATAGTTACAAAACACGCAACTATTCAGCGTGTTCTGGTTTCGAACTGTCTCGGTGTGGGGACATGTGTCCCCTCTCAAAGTGGGCGAAGCAATGTTCGCCGCTATTTGCTGTAACGTCATGGTTAAACACGCTGAATATTTACAAAACACGAAAATATTTGTAAATTTTTTTGAAATTTTGCCGAAGAGAGGAGAATAAAGGAGCAGATTTAAGATGCCATGCTGGAACAAACTACTAACATAGTTGGATTTGACGTAAAATTTATGCTATATTGGCAGGAGAGTCAGACATATTTCAACATAATAGAAATGTCCACCACCAGTCATTACCAGTCATCCCAGAAACAAAAAAGGCGCCCTTAAAAAGGACGCCTTAATGCTTGAATTCGCTGGTGCCGGGGGACGGAATCGAACCGCCGACACGGGGATTTTCAGTCCCCTGCTCTACCGACTGAGCTACCCC
>JAGGWR010000060.1 GCA_021163445.1 Candidatus Tharpella aukensis | reverse complement strand
GTTCATGAAAAAACCATGAGTTGGAGTAAGGGTTCGGAGGATGAGTGTCTCATGGGCCGGGCTTGTGGTCTGGTTTTTCTCATCAATAAGCTTGCCGGCAGTAACCACGAAATCGGTGTCCACGCCACCATCGACACTCTGGCCGACCTTTTGGTCGACAATCTGTCGCAGGGATCGGGTGGGTTGCGCGGCAAACTTCCAAGGTTACTTGATAAATGCGAGCTCCTGATGAGGGTTGGCGATGAATACCGTATCCAGACCGAGGAGAGTGCCGCTTGGAGCGATGAGTTTTTAAGTCAACGAGTCGCGCTGTCCAACGAAACACATCGTATCGAAGCCGAGCGCGACGACCGTATCCGCAAGAAATTTGGCGAGTTGGTTAAAAAGTTCTCTTTAGTCCAGGGCAATGCCAAAGTCACCCGCGAGATTTCTCCCCTTTTTGACGCCAGGTTGCCTGCCGATGCCGAAAGTCGCATCTACCTCTGGGTTCGTGATGGTTGGAGTATCGATGAAAATTCGGTGCGGGCCGATGCCCGTCAGGCCGGAAACCGATCAGCAACCGTTTTTCTTTTTATTCCGAAGCGCTCGGCCGATGACCTTCGTCATCACCTGATTGACTGCAAGGCGGCCAGCGCGACACTCGACAAACGCGGCGTACCCAATACGCCGGAAGGCACCGAAGCCAAAGCGGCGATGGAGACCACCAAACAGGTCGCCGAAGGAAAAATTCGCGAACTCCTCGAAGAGGCTTTTACCGGTAGCCGGGTGTTTCAGGGCGGCGGCAACGAGATCCTTGGTAATGACCTTCAGGAGATGGCGCTGGAAGCCGCAGCTAACTCCCTGCAACGGTTCTATCCACAATTTAACATCGCAGATCATGCCGGTTGGTCCAAGGTTTACGAAAAGGCCCAAAAAGGTGCTCCCGATGCCCTTAAAGCGGTTGGCGACGATGGTGAACCCGCCAAGAACCTGGTTTGCAAAGCCATCTTAAGTTTTATTGCCGGGGGCAAGAAAGGTCTGGATATCCGTATTCAGTTTGAATCTTCCCCGTATGGGTGGTCACGTGATGCCGTGGATGGCGGCCTGCAGGTTTTGCTGGTAGCCGGTATCGTTCGAGCCCAGGACGAACGCGGGCAGACCATAGACCCTAAAGCTTTGGAACGTAAAACCATCGGCAAAGTGATCTTTAAAGTGGAATCCGCAACCGTCACCACGGCTCAGCGAATCCAGGTGCGTAAGCTCCTGCAAAAGGTTGGTCTCGCCGCTAAGCAGGGCGAAGAGTTCAGCTTTGTCCCTCAGTTTTTACAGAAGATGTTGGAACTTGCCGATCAGGCCGGTGGTGACATCCCCAAACCGACTCGACCCGAGACAAAATTTCTCGATGATATTCGGCTTACTTCCGGTAACGAACAGCTTCTTATCCTCTACAGCCGCCGCGAAGAGCTCTCCCTCTCTATCGATTCCTGGGCCGATCTTGCTCAACGTATCGGTAATTGTTGGCCGGACTGGGTCGCATTGAAACGTTTGCTGGCGCATGCCGCAAGTCTCAAGGATGCCGACGTGATCCTGGCCCAAACCACAACTATTGAAGCGCAGCGTCAACTTCTCGAAGAGCCGGATCTGGTGGCCCCGTTGGTCGCCAACCTGACCCAATTGCTGCGTGACGAACTCAATCGTTTGGATAGTGAATACGCATTCCGTCACGAAGAGGGGCTTGAACGCCTCAATAACGATAGCAACTGGCAACATCTAGAGAAAGAACAGCGCTACGAGCTTATATCCGACCAATTCCTGCAGTCATCGGCCAGGCCCGAGGTCGAAGTTCAGAGCTCCGCTGATGTCTTGAAAACGCTTGAAAATTGTGCTCTGCCGATGTTTTCCGACCGCGTCGCCGCCATGCCCGCTCGCTTTGACAATGTCGCCGCCGGAGCTGCCGAGTTGTGTGAACCTGAAGTTCAGTTTATAAAGATGCCGCGTCCTACTCTCAAAACCAATGCCGATATCGATGCTTGGGTTGCGGACGTTAAACAGCGGCTTAAATCAGCTTTGCTGCAAGGGCCGGTGGTAGTGCGATGAAGAGCCTTTGATAGAGTACGCATAAATTAACTCTCTATGCGCACTCTATGCGAATATTGAGACGGTTGCGCATAGGAGAGATTCGGAACATCCTTATCCACTTATGTCTGTAATAAGAAAAATATCAAGGTTTTTTTGTGATTTGGGCTGATAGCCATTTGCGAAGCAGGAGGAAAATATGCTGGAAAAAATAAAATTTGAAAAATTTACAGCTTTTGAAAAACTCGAAGTCAAGTTTTCTCCCGGTATCAATATCTTTGTCGGTGAAAATGGTACGGGGAAAACCCATATTCTGAAGGCTGCTTATGCTGCCTGTGATATTGCCAAAAGTAAAGGAGGCTTTGCCGAGAAAATAAACAATCTGTTTTATCCTTCCGGCAAGGTGATAGGTCGGTTAGTGAAACGATCGTCAACCAGTAGTAAAGGGTGGATGGAAGTCTCAAGAAAAACCGCTGGAGACAAAAGTATTAGCATACGACTTTCCCTTTCAAATCACACCACAAAACCAGCAAAAGCCACAGTTTCAGGTGCACCAAAGGCATGGACCGAAGACCCTTTTGAGGCTGCTTATATACCAGTCAAAGACATGATGGCCAATGCCCCTGGATTTCGTTCCCTTTACGAAGAACGTGAAATTCATTTTGAAGAGATTTACGTCGATATTCTTCGTAAGGCTTTTCTACCTATTCTCAAAGGTCCAACGGATAAACAACGAAAAAAACTTATTGAAAGTCTTCAGAAGGAGATGGATGGCAAGGTCATAGCCAAAAATGAAGAGTTTTTTCTGCGTAGCAAGCGTGGAGAACTTGAATTTACCTTGTTGGCAGAAGGTTTCCGTAAGATGGGATTGTTGTGGATTCTGATCCAGAATGGCACCCTGCTAAATGGTTCGACACTCTTTTGGGATGAGCCAGAAACCAACCTCAACCCCAAGTTGATGCGGGCAATTGTTGGTATTCTTCTAGAACTTCAGCGCATGGGTGTGCAGATTTTCCTTTCCACCCACGATTATGTTATATTGAAGGAGTTTGATCTACAATCAACCAAGCGAGACAATATCAAATTCCATAGCCTATTTCGGAATCAAGAATCTGATGAAATCGAAGTGGCGACCACTGACAACTATCTTGATATTTCACCAAATGCGATAGACGATACCTTCGGCAGCTTCATTGACCGTGAAATTGAAAAAAACATGGGGAGCCTAGGTAAATGAGACTGGAAAACGTAGATGGATTCACCTTTGATTTTACAGATGCTTTAGATGCTTTTATTTTTGATGAAAAAGACAAAAGCAAGGCGACCTATCACGGCCAGCCGATGAAGGCTGTGGATATTGTTGCGGAATTTGATGACAGGTATGTCTTTGTGGAGATAAAAGATTTTAATGACCCAGATACTTATGATATCAGGAGGTTCAACGATGAAGAAGATTTGAAGAAGAAAAGAGATGGTTTTAAGTGGCTCAAGAACTATCTCAAATATAAATATAGGGACTCGTATCTTTACCGTCATGCCGAACAAAAGGTTGGCAAGCCAATTCACTATATATGTTTACTCACCTTTGAAAACGCTCTTAATATTACCATGCAAAAGGTTTTGAGAAGTGAACTTCCGGTAGGTGTGGCATCCAGACGTTGGCAGCAAGAATTTGTCAATAGTTGTGTGGTGGTCAACCTCGACAAATGGAATAAAAATTTCCCCAAATGGCCGGTTAGTCGGGTGGTGGAAGGAGCTTCCTGATGCAACCCTTAGAAAAACTCCTCCGTAACCGACTCGAAAAAACCATCAAGGATGCTCGTGACATCGCTGAAAGCGCCGCCCATGCGGCGTTGGAACAACTCGGGGTTGGTGAGGCTGCGCCTTTTGCTCATTTAAGTGAGCCGGAGCGTGATCTGCGGCGCAAACTGCGGGTGCATGGGCGGCAACTTGGCGATCTTCGTGATGTTGCAAGAGAAACTCAATCCTTAGACCGTTTGGTCGAAGAGATCGCCTACGAACATTGGCACCGGATGCTCTTTGCCCGCTTCCTGGCCGAAAATAACCTCTTGATGTATCCCGATCCGGAGGATCCGGTCGCTGTCACCCTGGAAGAGTGTGAGGATCTCGCCGCCGATGAAGGTGCGGCCAATGGCTGGGAGCTGGCGGCTCGTTATGCAGCCCGGATGCTGCCGCAGATCTTCCGCCTCGATTCTCCGGCATTTCAACTGACTCTGCCGCCGGAACATCAGCAGAAGTTGGAACAACTGATCGCGGCGCTGCCGTTTGCAGTCTTTACAGCTGCCGATAGCTTGGGCTGGGTCTACCAGTTCTGGCAGGCCAAGAAGAAGGATGAGGTTAACGCCTCCGAGGTTAAAATCGGAGCGCGGGAACTGCCCGCTGTGACTCAGCTTTTTACTGAGCCCTATATGGTGAGTTTTCTCCTCGACAACTCATTGGGGGCCTGGTGGGCGGCAAGGCGGCTGAGTGAAAAGGATTTTGAAGAGGTAGCCACGAAATACACGGAAAATGCGGAAATAGAGAGAGAGTTAAGACGCAGGGCGTCCATTCCCGGGGTGCCGTTGGAATACCTGCGGTTTGTCACAAAAGAACCACGGATAGAGACCGATGGAGACGGATTAGATACTGAAAAAGAAAATATCCGTGTCCATCCGGGTTCATCTGTGGTTAAAAAATGGGTTCCGGCTGCCGGAACTTTTGCGGGCTGGCCCGATAATCTCGCCGAATTGAAAACCCTCGATCCCTGTTGCGGCTCCGGCCACTTCCTGGTTGCCGCTTTCCTGATGCTGGTGCCGATGCGCATTGAACGGGAAAATCTCACGGCTCAAGCTGCGGTTGATGCCGTATTGCGCGAAAACATTCATGGCTTGGAGCTTGATCAGCGTTGTGTGGAGCTAGCCGCCTTTGCCCTGGCACTTACGGCCTGGAAATACCCAGGGGCTGGTGGCTATCGGGTTTTGCCGGAGCTGAATGTGGCCTGCTCAGGCCTTTCGGTTAGTCTCGCTCGGGAAGAGTGGCGGCAACTCGGCCTCGGCAAAAAAAATCTCGCGATCGCCTTAGGTTGGCTCCACGATACATTTAAAGACGCGCCGGTTTTGGGCAGTCTCCTGAATCCCGCCAAAACCGACGCCTCCCGGCTGGTAGAGTGGGAGGAGCTCTCCGACTCGCTGGAACAAGCCCTCAAACAGGAGCAAACCGATGAGCAACAGGAGATTGGTGTTGTTGCTCTAGGGCTAACGCAAGCGGCTACTATGTTAGCCGATAAGTATCATTTAGTGGTCACCAATGTTCCTTATTTAGGTAGGAAATATCACTGTGATGAACTTAAAGTGTTTTGTGAAAAAAAATATCCATATGGTAAAAGTGACCTTGCAACAGTTTTTCTAAATAGGTGTTTGGACCTCTGTTATATTGGAGGAACTGCAAGTGTTGTTTTAACTCAAAACTGGATGTTTTTAAGTTCCTATAGAAAATTCCGGGAGCAATTACTTGTCAATGAAAAGTGGAATTTTATTAGTTTACTAGGCGGTGGGGCTGAAGCTTTTCATAAAGGTCCAGGCAACATAACAAATATCAGTATGGTTTCAATTACAAAAAGTGACAGTTATGTTTGTGGCTTCTTTGATAAACATTCTGCCATTCAAATTATTAGTGCAATTGATGTTACTGCTTTGAAATCGGTGAGTCTTAAATCGAATGGATTAATCTCTAACGAGGTAATAAGACTAGAGCAAAAACTACAGTTAGGAAACCCTGATTATAGAATTACTTTGGAGAAAACTGGAAGTTTTAACTTGTTGAGAGAAAAAGCTAACACGGGTACTGGTGTACAAACTTTTGACTCGCCTAGATTTTTCAATAATTTTTGGGAGTATTCTCAATACTCCGCCCCTTACATTCCTTGCCAGTCTACCGTTAAAAACTCAGAAGATTTTGCAGGACGATCACTTCTTTTGAATTGGGGAGGAGATAATGGTGATCTTGCCAAAATGATGGCTGAAAAAGAAAGATTAGAAAACTATTCAAGTGGTGTATGGAAGGCTTGGGAAAGATATCAGTATTCTGAAGGAGTTTGTGTAAGCTTGATGGGAAAGTTACCTGCGACTCTCTTTGGAGGAAATAGTTTTGATATAAATACTGGTGTCATCATTCCACAAAATAATGATGATTTGCCAGCTATATGGTCTTTATGTAAATCGAATGATTTTAATTATATTGTAAGGCAAATAGATCAAAAACTAAATGTTACTAATGCAACATTAGGTAAAATTCCCTTTGACCTAACCCATTGGCAAAAAGTAGCCAACGAACAATATCCCCACGGTCTTCCAAAACCCTACACCAACGATCCAATCCAATGGATCTTCCACGGCCACCCCTGCGGCTCGGTGGTGTGGGATGAAGAAAAAAAATGGACAGTCCACAGCTCCCTGCGCACCGATGACAGCGTGCTCCAAGTCGCCGTCGCTCGACTGCTCGGCTACCGCTGGCCTACAGAGTTGGATGCCGATATGGAGCTGGCCGATGAACAGCGTGAATGGGTGAATCGTTGCGAAGCCTTGCTGCCCTTTGCCGATGAGGACGGCATCGCCTGCATCCCACCGGTACGCGGCGAGGCGGCCGCCGCCGACCGCCTTTTGAACCTGTTGGCGGCCGCGTATGGCGACGATTGGTCAAACGACATCCAGGCCCAGCTCCTGAAAAACGCCGGGCACGTCGGTAAAACGCTGGAGACCTGGCTGCGGGAGAAGTTCTTTACTCAGCACTGTAAACTGTTTAAACACCGGCCCTTTATCTGGCATATCTGGGACGGCCTTCCCGACGGCTTTGCCGCCCTGGTCAACTACCACAAACTCGATGCCAAACTCCTTGAAACCCTGATCTACACCTATCTCGGCGACTGGATCAGCCGCCAGAAACAGGACATTGACAACGACATCGATGGCGCTAAGGAGAAGCTCGCTGCCGCCGAAAGCCTCAAGAAGAAACTCGAATTGATTCTGCTCGGCGAAGCCCCCTACGACATCTTCGTTCGTTGGAAACCGCTCGAAAAACAATCCCTCGGTTGGAACCCCGACTTAAACGACGGCGTCCGCCTCAACATCCGCCCCTTCATGACCGGACCCGACATCAAAAAAAGAGGCGCTGGAGTCCTACGCGACAAACCCAATATCAAATGGAACAAAGACCGGGGCAAAGATGTCGCCTCCGCCCCCTGGTATCACTTAGGCCCCACCTACAACGGCAAAGAGGGCGACCGCATCAACGACCACCATTTAAGCCTGGCCGAGAAAAACGTTGCCCGGAAAACAACCGATGAATTTTGAGGCACTCTTATGCTGAAAGCTGAATTATTGGAAATTATCACCAACGGCGAAAACTCCGGTGTGGAATTCAAACGGGATGACATCCGAACTGAACAATTGGCCAAAGAGATCGTTGCCTTTGCCAATGTTCAGGGAGGACGAATACTTTTAGGTGTCGAAGACGATGGAGAGATTACCGGTCTTCAGAATGATAAAACCCAGGAGTGGGTTTTAAATGTTTTCAGAGACAAAGTCCACCCGCAGATCATTCCGTTTTACGAAGAGATCCAGATTGAAACGGACATCAGGGTGGCAGTGGTAACTATTGCCACCGGCATATCCAAACCTTATGTGGTACGTCATAATAACCGCGAAGATGTCTATATCAGAATGGGAGATCGCTCTGAACTGGCAACCCGGGAACAGCAGCTGCGGCTTTTTGCAAGCGGCGGCTTGCTTCACGTTGAAGTGTTACCGGTTGCGGGGACTTCATTGTCTACCATCGATAGAGAACGGATCGATTATTATTTGCGAACAATTATCAATGACCCGGAAATGCCCGCGACCGATGCGGAGTGGACAGAACGTCTGCTGGGCCTGGGGCTGATGGCTGAAGACGGCCTGGGAAACACGGTCTGTTCAATTGCCGGGCTGGTCTGCTTCGGCATTACCCCACGGCACTATCTGCGCCAGGCGGGTCTGCGGATAATGGCTTTCTCCGGTGATGACAAAGAGTATCAGGCGCAGCTTGATGTGGTTCTGGACGGCCCGCTGGTCGGGCGCTGGAAGACAACTCAATCCGGGCTCAGGCAGTTGGTTGATGCCGGACTTATTGAAAAATTCTCCTCGACAATAGAGCCTTTTATTTCGCGTGAATCAGGAGAGATTGACAAAAATATGCGCCGTGAAAAAACTTTTTTTTACCCCTGGGAAGCGATTCGGGAAACCGTCATCAATGCGCTGGCCCACAGAGACTGGTCCCGCTCGGTTGATATAGAGGTAACCAACTACTCTGACCGCCTGGAGGTTGTCAGCCCCGGGAAACTGCAAAATTCTATGACCATCAGCAAGATGGTGGCCGGACAGCGCTCGCCACGAAACACCTTGATCATGGAAATTTTGCGCGATTACGGCTATGTCGATTCACGGGGGATGGGAGTAAGAACAAAGGTCATCCCTCTGATGAAACAGGTTAACCAGGTTGAGCCGGTATTCGAGGCCACAGACGATTATCTGAAGACAATCCTGCCCAGGAAAAGAGGGGATGAGTAAAATCAAAGACCACCATTTAAGCCTGGCCGAGAAACAACCGGCCCGGATAACGGAGTTCGGAACCAGCCTTCTTACCCAACTTGAAGATATTAAGCAGCTGCCTAAATTAGTCGCCGGCGGCTCTCTCGGCCAACTATCTACGGAAGGAAAAATCGAAACAACTTTGCGGCTGGAGAGAGAAGTATGAGAAAAGTGCTGATTATGGATACCAGTATTCTCTGCGTCTGGCTTGAGATTGCCGGGATGAGTGATTGCGGTCCCGACAGTGACAAATGGAATAAAGAACGAGTCGAGGCAAAAATTCGGGATGAAGAACTTATAAGCACTACCTTTGTTCTGCCTTTAGCCAGCATTATCGAAACCGGCAATCATATTTCCCAAGCTCGGCACAATCGTCGTAAAAGTGGCCAAGCTCTGGCTGAGTTAATTAAAAAAAGTGCTAATGAGCCGATCACTCCAATTGCCGTGCCGAGACGCAGGAGCAGACGTTGAAAAGTGACGGCAGTGAAAGAGCTGTCCTTGAAGCCTCCAGAGGAGGGACACAAAATGAGTAACAGATGGAATTTTCCCGGAAGCAAATGGTGGAAATTTGACTTTCACACCCACACACCGGCTTCTGATGATTACGAGCAGAAGAATATCAATGAAAAGACCTGGCTGCAACATGCTATGCAGGCCGGTCTCGACTGCGTGGTGGTAACTGATCACAACTCCGGTGGCTGGATTGACAAGCTGAAAACAAAAAACCGGGAACTGCGGGATCAGACAATAAAGCCCGATTGGTTCCGTGAATTGACCATCTTTCCTGGAGCTGAAATCACGGTTGCAGACAGCAGTAGTCGAGTTCATTTGCTTGCCGTTTTTGATCCAAGTTGTAACAGCCAGAAGGTTACTGCTGTTTTAGGAAAATGCGGAATTGATAAAGGTTTCGGAGATAACAGAAACACCGCCACGACAACCAGTTTTGGTGAAACCGTAAACATAATTACTGCTGCCGGCGGTATTGCCATTCCTGCACATATTGATGGGAAGCAAGGCTTACTTGAAGAGGTTGCAACTTTATCGCACGAATTGGAAAAAAGTTTGGAGGCTATCTTTGTTGCCGAGTTTTGCGACCTGCATAAATTCGACCAGTCTGAATTCTCTTTAAAAAGGAAAGTTAACCTCCTTGCCCAGGTCGTCGGTTCCGATGCCCACAAACCAGAGGAAATCGGCAGAATCTGCAGTTGGCTGAAGATGAGTCGCCCCTCCATTGAGGGCTTAAAGCTGGCGTTAATGGATCACGAATATTGCGTCAAGAATCAACCAGAAAACCCAAATCGCCTGCCCGATATTTTCCTCTTAAAGCTGACCATTAAAGATATGCGCCACTGTGGCAGGATCAATGGTCAGCCCTTTGAAATGCAGATGAATCCGCATTTCAATGCGATTATTGGCGGCAGAGGAACCGGGAAATCGACGGTTCTTGAATCAATACGGATTGTTTCGCGCCGAGATCAAAATCTGGCGGCTGAAGCTCCGAGAGTTAAAGGCAAACTCGATAAATTCATGAAACTTTCGCATGGTCGGGAAGGGGTCATGCTGAAAAAAACAGAGCTTTTGCTTGAGGTACACCGGCGCGGCAAGAACTATCAACTGCGTTGGCGCTATGACAGCCAGGGTGTGGTTTTAGAGGAGCAGGCGGCTGATGGTTGGCAGACGGTCAAGGCCGGTGATCTCAAAGAACGTTTCCCTTTGAGTATCTTCAGCCAGAAACAGATTGATGAACTCGCGACAAATCCACGGGGACTTTTAGAGGTTATTGATCGCGCCCCTGAAGTTAATCGGGCAGAGTGGCTGTCGCGTTGGGAAAGCACGAAAAGCCAGTTTCTGCAACTACGGGAGCGCAGAAGAGAACTATTGCGGCAACTCTTCGAAGAAGAGCAAATTCGCGCAAAACTAAAGGATGTCGAGAGCGATCTTAAGCAGTACGAAGAAAAAGGCCACGGAGAAATCCTGAAACAGTACCAGAAACGTAGCCAGCAAAAAAACAGCCTTCCCGACGATAAGATCTTTGATGATCTTGCTTCCAGTATCCGGAGACTTGCCTCTACGGCTGAATTGTCTGATTTTCCTGACCACCTGTTTGACGATCAAGATGAGACAACTGCAGAAATCAGAGCCATTCATCAACAGAGCGTGCAAGAACTGGAAAAGATCAGTGAATCCCTTGTCCAACTAGCTGAAAGTGTTGATACGCTAAAGACTCAAAGGAAAACTAATATAGCCGCAAGCAAATGGAATCAAGTGATTCAATCAAGCATTGTTGCCTACGAAGGATTGATCAAAGAGTATCAGGAAAAGCAGAGTCAATTAAGTATTTCCGTTTACGGCAACTGGGTTCAGCAACGCAATCAGTTGCAGCAGCAATTGCACAAACTGGTTTCCGTTCGCCAAGAAGTACAAGCGATAGAAAAACAGATCGACGAGACGCTGAAAAAACTGCTGGATCTGCGGACAGAATTGCTTGAAAAACGCCGGAACTTTCTTGACCAAGTTATTGGATCGAGTGCCTTTGTACGTATGGAACTGATTCAATTTGGTGACGTAAACTCTCTGGAAGATGATTACCGGTCGTTGCTCAATCTTGACGCCGGCAAATTTATAAGTTCGGTATATGATCGAGAGAGTGAACAAGGACTCCTGTGGCCATTTTACAACTGGGAAGAGTCGCAAACAGCTGAGTCTAACTTGCCGCAACTCATTGTGACCATCAAATCACAGACAAAAGCTATTGCTGAAGATCGTTCTTCTGGCAAACATGGCAACTTTGATAATCGTCTAAAAAAACTGTATGCAAACCAACCAGCTGTCTTTGATCAACTTGATACCTGGTGGCCTGAGGATAGGTTGCGGGTTAAATACTCTAAAAATCCCTCATCAGGTAAATTCGACGACCTTGAAAAGGGTTCTGCGGGACAGAAAGCCGCAGCGATTCTGGCCTTTTTGTTAAGTCATGGCAGTGAACCATTGATTATAGATCAGCCTGAGGACGATCTGGACAACGCCTTAATATACGACCTCATCGTTTCACAGATTCATGAAAATAAAGATAGACGACAACTTATTGTCGTAACTCACAATCCCAATATTGTCGTCAACGGTGATTCAGAGTTGGTACATATCCTAAAGTTTGAAAAAGGCCAGGTTCAAATTGATCACCAGGGTGGCCTGGAAGAAGCAAACATTCGTGAAGCGATTTGTACCATTATGGAAGGTGGACGAAAAGCCTTTGACAAACGCTATAAACGAATAACGTTGGAGATTTAACTATGTTTGAAACTACGGATGAACTGTTGCAACAAATTCGACTGGGAGAGGATTCCGCCTTGGAGCTGAAGGATTTAAGATACAAGGGAAACCAGGTCAATGACCCGCACAGAAGCAGTATGGCAGATGAGTTGGCAGCCATGGCCAACACCGCCACCGGCGTTTTTGTGTTGGGGGTTGACGACAAGTCCAGAACGGTTGTTGGCATCCCGGAAGATAAGTTGGATGTGGTAGAAACCTGGATCAGAGGAATATGCAATGATCTCATTACGCCGCAACTGTTTTGCCGGATTCGGAAAATTCCAGTACTCTTGTGTGATGATGAGGGACGGGTTATTATACGAATCGATATCCCTAAGAGCCTGTATGTTCATCAAAGTCCCGGGGGCTACTTTCATCGCATCGGCAGTTCAAAACGGCAGATGACACCAGATGTCTTGGCTCGTCTGTTTCAACAGCGAAGCCAGGCTCGAATTATCAGATTTGATGAACAGTCGGTTATGACTGCACCAAGAAATTGCCTTGAAAAAATCCTATGGTCAAAGTTTAAAACTCCACTCTCTCCAAGTGACGATGAAGAATTTTTGCTAAAGCTCAAACTTCTTACCCCGGATGATGATGAGAAAATTTGTCCGAGTGTAAGCGGAGTTTTGATGGCCAGCAAACAACCTCAAGTTTTTTTAAGCAACGCTTTCATTCAGGCGGTTGCCTATCGTGGTACAGAGCGGAATGCCGACTACCAATTGGACGCAAAAGACATTGAAGGCCCTTTAGATGTACAGATCGCCGAAGCCTATAAGTTTGTTGAAAGAAATATGCAGGTTTATGCCGTCAAAGAACCTGCACGTCATGACATCCCTCAATATGCGATGGAATCCGTATTTGAAGCTTTGGTGAATGCGGTCGCACATCGAGACTATTCAATTCAAGGTTCAAAGATTCGATTACATATGTTTGCTGATCGTTTAGAAATTTTTTCACCTGGTACAATTCCGAATACAATGACAATCGATAGCCTTCCCCTGCGGCAAGCGGCAAGGAATGAACTATTGACCAGTTTGCTTGCCCGCTGTCCTTTGCACATTGAAACATTTCCAGGGAATCGTGAATTTCTTATGGACAAGCGCGGGGAAGGGGTTCCAATCATTCTATCTCGAAGTGAAGAACTGTCAGGACGCCGACCGGAATATGCACTAATAGATAATTCCGAACTTATGTTGACGATTTTTGCCGCACCGTCACCCGAAAAAGTATAAGGAAAAGAGCGGATGAGTAGAGTTATTGATCACCTCCTAAAAGCAATTCGTGCAGCCGCCGTTCACAACCCGGAAGTTCAAGTGGCTCCAGCCTGCATCCTCTGGCCGGATCGTGATCGGCAATGGGAGGTGGCTCTGCCGTTGCTTCAGGCTGAATTGCCGGAGCTGCTGATATTGGGGGACTACAAACCTGAAAAGTGCACCGGCCCGGCTATCTGGCTGCGTTGTGTTATTGCGGGTAAGGTCGAAGATGTTTCTCTGCCGCAGGATCGGCCGCCGATACTCTATCTGCCTGGAGTCAGTCGTCAGGACCTGCGTGCGATTGAAGATTGCCCGGATCATTTAAAGCCTCTGGCCGAGCTTCAGTATCGGGGTACTATCTGGTCGCAGATCAATGGTAAAGACTGGACGATTCTGGCCTATCTGAAAAGCGATCAGGGCGGATTGGGAGTTGATGTTGCTGCCGATAACGATACTAAAGCCGCTCTGCCGCCAGCTTTTGGCCGGCTTCTTGATGAAGAGATTAAATCTCTGCACGGGAAGCGGCTTGATCGGGATTATTTTAATACCCTGCTGACCAGTGGCGATCCGGTTCGCGATCTTCTTAAGTGGCTTGACCGGGGAGAGTCATTTAAAGAGGCCTGCGATGATAACCAGTGGCGGGCTTTTGTCGAACTCTGCAAGTCACAGTTGGATTATAACCCGCAGGATGAGGGGCAACTTGAGGGTGCGGCTCGCCTGGCGGCCCATTCGGGCTCCTGGAGCGCGGTCTGGGAACGTTATTGTGAAGCCCCGAAACGCTATCCTGCGATTCCTGAGCTAATCCGTCGCTGTCAACCTCCAAGTCAAAGTCTGCTCTGGCGTTTAAATGATGGTGCTTTTGCCGGTTGGCCGCAGTGGAACGACGATCAGGAAGCTGTTCTACGCCAAGAACTGACAGATCTGGAAAGTTTGACCCCGGAGATTGCCCGCAAGAAAATAGATAATCTTGAGGCTCAGCACGGTCAGCGTCGTAGCTTGGTTTGGGCTGAACTTGGTGACGCTTCTCTGGCCCGGGCTCTGGCACCCTTGGCCGAATTGGCTGAGGTTGCGGGAAAAACCTTGGCTGCGGGCTCTATAGACGATATGGTCAAGGCTTACAGCGATTATGGCTGGCGGGTTGACGACGCGTTGCTTAAGACGTTGGCCTTGATCGATAAACCTAATGATTTTGCGGCCGTAGAGAGTGCTATTAGGGTTCTCTATCTGCCTTGGGCTGAGGCGGCGGCGCGTTATCTACAGGATCTGGTTGATAATAGCTCCTATCCCGGAAAAACCATTCTGGAGGTAACTCCTGTTGTTGGTCAGGCGGGGACATGTCGTCTTTTTGTCGACGGTTTGCGTTTCGATCTGGCGCAGCGTTTATTGGTGATATTACAGGAAGGCGGCTGTCAGGTTGAGGTAACACCCTACTGGGTGCCGTTGCCGAGCCTTACGGCTACCGGAAAACCGGCAGTGGCCCCGTTGTTTGGCTCGGCTAAGGTCTCTGAGCCCGGTGCCGGCTACGCTTTTGAACCGATTACCGCCCATTTTTTGAAAAAGAGCATTGGTGAAAATGGTTGGCAGATTCTGGGGCCAGGGGAGAGTGGCGATAGTCAGGGACAGGCTTGGAGTGAATATGGTGATATCGATCATGAAGGTCATCACCAGGGCTGGAAAATGGCGCGCCACCTTGATGATCTGTTACAGGATATTTGCGACCGCATTCTGGCCCTGCTTAAGGCTGGTTGGGAGCGTGTCCAGGTGGTGACTGACCACGGCTGGCTCCTCTTGCCTGGCGGGTTGCCGAAAATTGGCTTGGCCGCCTGTTTGGCAGAAAACAAGTGGGGACGCTGTGCCTCTCTTAAAGATGGGGCACAGACCGATGAGCGGCTTTATCCCTGGTTTTGGAATCCGGATCAGCTCGTAGCCCTGGCCGACGGCATCAGCTGCTATAAAGCCGGGCAGGAGTACGCACATGGGGGCTTGAGCCTGCAAGAGAGCCTGACCCTGCAGCTAACCGTGACCGGAGCGGAGACCAAAGCCGCGGTGCAGGTTAAGGTTACGCAAATTAAATGGGTCGGTCTGCGTTGCCGGGTTACGATCGACCGAGATGAAATTTTTCTGCGGCTTGACCTGCGGCGTCATGCTGCTGATGCCACCAGCTCTTTGGTCAGTAACATAAATGAATTTGATGACGGTCGGGCTTCGATTGTTGTAGAAAATGAAGATTTTTTTGGAGAAAGCGCAAGCCTGGTACTGCTGGCTGAAGATGATACGGTGATTTCTCAGGTTACAACGATTATCGGTGGAGAAGAGAGATGATGGAGCTTGATCAGATAGATCAAAAGGCAGCGACCGTTTTTGAAGGTTACCTAGTGCGTAAGGATCTAGTTCGCACCTTTAGCCGGCAGTTTCCGGTGCCGACCTATGTCGTCGAATTTCTTCTTGGACGCTATTGCGCCAGTATCGACCCCCAGGAGATCGAAGAAGGCCTAGAGATCGTTCAGCGGCAGCTTAAAGATAGAACCGTTAAAGCTGGGGAAGAGGAGCTCTTTAAATCCCGAGCCCGGGAGATAGGTGAAGTTAAAATCATCGATCTGATTACGTCCCGGCTTGATGTCAGTTCCGATTGTTATCTGGCGACGATCCCTAGTCTCAGGATAAAAGATGCTCGGATTGAAGATGAACTGGTGCGCCAGCATGAACGTATGTTGACTGGTGGTTTTTATGCTGAAATCACTATCGGCTACGATCCGCTTATCGCTCAGGAGCGTAGTGGCCGGCCTTTCGCGGTTGCCTCTTTACGGGAAATTCAGCTCTCTAAACGAGATATCCTGGATATTTTGACCGATGCCCGCAAACATTTCTCGAGTGAGGAGTGGAAAACTTTTCTTCTGCGCTCTATCGGGATTGAACCGCAAACGTTAAATAAGCGGCAACAGGATGCTTTTCTTTTACGGATGGTGCCTTTTGTCGAACGTAACTATAATCTGGTTGAGCTGGGGCCGCGGGGAACCGGCAAAAGCCATCTTTTTCAGCAGGTTTCACCCTATGCTCATCTGATTTCTGGTGGTAAAGCCACTGTTGCTCAGATGTTTGTCAATAACCACACCGGCCAGCGCGGCCTGGTTTGTCAATATGATGTAGTTTGCTTCGACGAGATTTCCGGTATCACCTTTGACCAGAAGGATGGGGTCAATATCATGAAAGGCTATATGGAGTCCGGTGAGTTCAGTCGGGGCAAGGAGAGCATTCGGGCCGATGGCAGCATTGTCCTGGTCGGAAATTTTGAGGTCGATGTCGAACATCAGCAGCGTATCGGTCACCTTTTTGGCCCTCTGCCGCCGGAGATGCGCGATGATACGGCCTTTATGGATCGCCTTCATGCCTATCTGCCGGGCTGGGATGTTCCCAAGGTCAGCAAAGAATTGTTGACTGACCACTTTGGTTTGGTCAGTGATTTCCTCTCCGAGTGTTGGGCCCAGCTCCGTAATCAGAGCCGTATCGGTTCTCTTCAAAACCGGGTGTTTTTTGGCGGGTCGCTCTCCGGGCGGGATACCAATGCTGTCAATAAAACGGTTAGCGGCCTGCTTAAACTTCTCTATCCGGGAAGTGAGCAGGAGATTCCCGACGAAGATCTGGAGTGGGCCGTTCGTATCGCTCTAGAGGCTCGGCGTCGGGTCAAAGAACAGCAGAAGAGAATTGGTGCGGCCGAGTTTCGCAATACCCATTTCAGTTATGTTATGGGGCTGGAAGGGGTTGAAAAATTTGTTGCTACTCCCGAACTGCAGAGCGATAACAGTATCGGTAGCGATCCTCTGGAGCCGGGTCAGATTTGGGCGATTAGTCCAGGTGCCGAACCGGAACATCCCGGTCTTTATCGAATCGAGGTTAATGAAGGGCCGGGTTCCGGCCTTGAGATTCTCAATAAGCCCGTGCCCCCCGCTTTTCGTGAGAGTATGGGATGTGCTTTACAAAATCTTTATGCCCGGGCCCTGCAGCTGGTCGGAGACCGCGAGCCGAGACAGCATCAATTTTCGGCCCAGTTTCGGGCCTTCGATACGGCCCGTTCGGGTGGGAAAATCGGGGTTGCTGGCCTAGTTGCCATGTGTACGGCTCTGCTTAAGAAAAGTGTTAAGGGCGGCCTGATTGTCGTGGGTGAACTTAATTTGGGCGGGTCGGTTGAGCCCGTGTACAATCCGGTTATACTAGCTGAAATCGCGGTCGAAAAGGGGGCGGTGGCCCTCCTGATGCCGGTCTCCTGCCGTCGTCAGTTGATCGACCTTTCCGATGATATGGCAACCAAGATCGATATTCAATTTTACGCCAATGCCCGAGATGCACTGATTAAGGCGATTGTTGAGTAGGAAGGGGAAAAATCTGACTTTTATCGGAAACAGCCAGATATTTTTTTGAACAAGTTATGTTAAACAATATCCAGTTGAGCAAATTCTTCTTCGCTGAAAAGAACAAAATTGGCTTTGCTCAAACAGCAGAGAGCTCCGGAATCATCTGTAATCGAGGCTTGTAACAAGGCTTTTTTGCCATTTATTTCGACAATTTCACCGGTTGCAGTGAGCTGGCGGCCGATGTAGACCGGCTTTATGAACTCGATATTGATATTGCGAGTTAAAATTTTATGTTTGGTTAAGTGAATTACCGTCCATGACATGATCTCATCCAGAATTGTTGCGAGAATGCCGCCATGAACCAGTTTTTTCCAACCTTTGGTATGGTCGGGAAGGGTCATAATTGAACGTACTTGTTTTCCGTTGCTGGCAAACGTCATTTTCAGGCCGAAGGGGTTTTGCGTACCACAGGCAAAGCACTCTTGGTCATGATTTGGTAATGGTATCCATTCGTGGTTCATTATTAGGCTCTTATTATTGAAGTTTAACTCAAAATGGTCTAAACTTTTAGTAATTATTTAGTGGAGGGGAACCGTCTGAACGCCCGGTGGTGGTTTCAATTCTAATAGCGCTTAATAGTTTTACAATTTGGCTTAAACAAAAAGGGCCGTGCGGTTAAGCACGGCCCTTAAACTATCTAACTAGTTCTCGAAATAAAACTGTTAAGTCTTATTTGTACCAGTTTTTGTCCAGTTTCTCGACCAGATCTTCGATCCAGGAGTGAGAATAGAGAACCTCGCCCCTCAGGCACTTGATGCTGCGGTAGTAGACCTGTACTTCAGGAGCCAAGCTACTGGCATCGACATCGCCGCCATCCATCAGGGTTTTGGTCAGATTTTCAACATCAGGAATCTTGCCTTTACATAAGGCCATCATTTCGCTATCATAAGCATCAACAATCGAAGAGTAGATGCCAAGATACATTAACATGGCTTGGTAGCCACGGTTTAGGTACGGACGCAGCTCAGTCGGGGTTCCGTTGGAGATGTTGGAGAGACCACAGGTTGATTTAGCGCCCGGAGCAAAGTCAGGGATCAAGGGCAGGAACTCCTGGAAGGAGGCGACCTGACCGGGATCAACACAGATCGGCAGAACGATCGGATCGATATACATACGTTCGGCCGGGATATCTAATTCCAGGGCTTTGCCGTAAATTTCAGCCGCACACATGCCGCGCTCGTTAACATCCCGGGGAATTCCCTCATCACTCAAGGTCAGAGCGACGAAGTTGCAACCATATTTCTTGACCAAAGGCATCCGATCTTCCATGCTTGCCGGTTGGGCCGAGATCGAGTTGACAATACATCTTTCCGGGGTTTTTGAAGCTTTCAGACCAGCTTCGATGGCTACACTGTTGGTGGAGTCAAGAGCCAAAGGCAGGTCGGAAACCTCTTCAATAGTTTTGACCAGCCAGGCCATCATCTCGTCGCCGCCTTTACGGGCTGGTCCGAGATTCAAATCCTGGACATCACCACCAGCTTCTTGCTGTTCAATCGCCATCTTCTGGATCGGTTTGGGATCGCGTTCTTTGATCGCCGGTCCGATGGTTTTGGACATAATATTGATGCTTTCAGGTATGGTAAGACATGTTATTGCCATATCGTCCTCCGTAAAACTGTTTGGGGTAAATTTAGAAAGTAAAAAATATCTTGATGCAGAGGAGATTTTTCTCCTCTGCATCAAGGTGAAAATGGTTATCTTTTACAGGCCTTTCAAGAAAGCCGGAAGGTCGGAGGCTTCGCGGGTGCCGATGACAACTTCCCACTCAGTTCCCAACTCTTCCTGGAATTCGCCAGAAATCTGGGCAACATAACCCGGAATGATGATCTTGTTGTGACTGATTTTTTCTTTCATGCCGCTCTTTTTGACGAAAGGAGCCATGGCGTCAGCAACAAATTTACCGGCTGACCAAGCGGTCAGAACCGACATACCTTCAACGTCCATAATCAGCAACCAGGTCGGAACCCGGCTGGCTTCGATCTCGGCCGCAACAATAAAGTAGGTCAAAGCAAAGTTGGTGGTGATAATAACCGGAGAGTCGGGACCCGGTTTGTTAATTTCGTAGATGCCTTCGTCCATGAGCATTGGACGCTGCGGATCGGTGTAGAGGTTGAGGCGCTGCACCAGAATCGGCAGCATCCGCTCTTTGTCAACATCGCTCATGATGATGATTCCGCTATATTTGGCGATAGCAACTGAGGCCAGCATCGCTTCTTTGTACGGATCATCGGTCATGTCGCAGATGACATCGATTGTCGGGAAACCGAGATCGCGGTTTTTAGCTTTCAAAGCGGCCCGGCGAACCTGGTTTTCGTTGTAGAACAACGATTTCACATCGGTGGCACCGGTGTCAAGAACGATCTCTTTAACGCCGGCAGCAGCAATTTTAGCGGTGAGATTGGAAACTTCTTCAATAGAGGCGCCTTTAGCAACAACGGAAGCGCCGTTAGCTTTGGCAATTTCAGCAACTTTTTCATAATTGTCAGCGGTTGCGGCATAAAGCAGAGCGCCTTTGCCGTTAGCAGCTTTAGCACCAGCTTCAAGAGCGTCAAGGTTGTCGCTCATCAAAATCAGGCCTTTTTCGGTAGCGCCTAAAGCTTTGGTGACCAAGGCTGCAAACTTGCCAGCATCGCCACTGCTGTTACGGACAGCCAGAAGGTCGGCGGCCAGAGTCAGGCCGACACGCTCAAAGCTGACGGTGTTAAGGTTGTTGATCTTGGCGTCGACTTCAGCATCGTCCATTTCGTCGGTGACGAGACAGGCGATAGCGGTCGGATTCATGAAGGTTTTTTCATGACGGTAGAGGACGAGCTCTTCACCAACTTTTTTCTCGCCAATTTTAACGCCGCGAATCGGAGGTGCGGAAGCTTCGCTCAAAGTAGCTTTGGCTTCGTCCGAGACGTAGGGGCATTTATCGAGTTCGGCTTTACCACCGGCCAAGGCCATGGCGAAAGCCAGACAGGTCGGGCTACCACACTCTTTACAGTTGGTCTTGGGGAGCAACTTAAAGATTTGGATTCCAGTGAGTCCCATAGTAAGACTTCTCCTTTTGTGTCTGTCCCCAACATCGTGTTTCGCCACGTACTTTAATTGTTGAGGAACACTTACTAACTAGGTTTTCTGGCTTCCGGATCTTACGCTTGGCTCCTCCTTCCCAGGTTGCCCCAGTGGAGTGATTTGAGCTAGCGTCCCCGGTTACAGCGGCGGGCCCGCTTCCGATTTACACGGAAATTCCCTAGACTAAGCAGTGTTCAGTTAAAAAAAATTTCTGGCTTCGTAAAATGTCCAGCTACTTCGTTATCCGTCAACCTTCGTCACTGCGGCGTACTTTGTGTACGCCTCATTCCTCAGGTCTCGGATGCCTCGTATCTGAACATTTTACTTTGCCATAACTTTGAGTTGTTTACATCATCTCCATCAGTTGTTCCATCTCCAGGCAGGGATGGCCGGCTTCGGTCAAAAAGGCCATGATGGTCTCTTCATCGGTGCCGTTTTCTTCGGTGGCGATCATGTCATAAAAATTAGGAATACCTATTTCTTTACCACGTGCGTCGATCATCTCTTTGCTCGCTTCTTTCAAAGCTTTAGGCAACCAGCAAAGACGTTTGATGCCGCCTTCAGCCGAGATGAACTTTTTACTGCCGACGTAGAACTTGGAGATGCCGACAAAACCCGGAGTCTGGAGACCACCGCCGACGGAGCCAGCCAGGGTCGAAAAGCCCATACCACAAGGAGTTTCACCGGAATAATCACGGTCAACAACCATAATTCCATTAGCGGCGAAGAGACAGGCAGCAATCGCTTCAAAACAACCACAAGAGGTCATTGGATCGACCAGGATTGAGTAGGCGGCGAAAGATTCGAATGCGTTACCGGAAGCCGGAATAACAAATTCGTCAACCCCTTTCCATTTACCCAGGCGCTCATCCATGGAGTCGCCTTTGGCGATCGGCTGGTTCGGACCAAACTCGTTGATCTCGTAAGAGGCCCGACAGTCAAGCCAGTTGTAGGCGCCACAGAGGCCCGGACGTTCCGGGGTAACAACACAGACATGGGTCGGAGCAAAAGACTGACAGAGAGAACATGAGTAGAAAGTCTCAGTCGTTTCATCGTTCATGTCGGAGAGACGGTTGTCACGTTCAGTCCAGGTCTTACGGCAAACTTCAAGATGTTCTTTGACTTTGTCGCCATCGGTGAAGATGGTGACCTGAACTTTATCAACAATAGCGCCAAATTCATTATGCATTTTAGCATGCAGGATGGTGCCGAAATGTTCAAATGTGAAACCGGCTTCGACCGCTTTCTTGGATATCCGCATCCAGACGATATCACGCTGACCGATATGGAGTATGCCTTCGGCACCGTTTAAGAGATGGTGACACTGGCGCTCAAGGATAGGCTCAAAATCTTCCTGGAATTTACGTCCGGCCAACTCAATCCAGATACCGATCGGCAGCAGGCCGCCCTCTTCGACATCTTTAATGTTGGGGCCGATAACCGTAAATTTTCCATCTTCGACTTGATCAAGAGGTTTGGAGTAGGCAAATTCGAAACCGAATGATTTCGGCCCACCGAGTTCAACATGCATGGCGTCTTTTTTGATCCGTTCACCTTCGAAGGCGGGACCGTAGGACATCGGAATGTCGATTTTGGCGATCGTGATTTTCAGGCCACGAACCTCAATACCTTTCGTGACGATCTCAGCTTCGGGGATATTGGTGACAACATGTTCATAGGTACAGACACCGGTCGGCAGGACTTGCGGAAAGTCGGTGTTGGCGATGGTCGGTACGCCGAAGTTGATGCAACCACAAGCGGCGGCATATTGTTCATCACAAACCGGGCCCAAGGCCAGGATGAAGGCGAAAATACGATCTTTGACGTATTTGAGGACGCCGACATGATCACCAGGAGCTTGACCGCCAAAGGTCAAGGCAGCGCGGACGGCAAAGCCGATGGCGTGAATGGCGGATGAGTGGTCAAAACCGAAAGGTACAAGGCGGTTGTTCCAACCAACCTGAGTTCCAGCTTCGACTACCTGTTTAGCGAAACTTGTACCATTCTCATTGTTAGAGGCCATGAATACATAGATGCCTTTTTCTTGCAATTCTTTAGCAATTCCGGCAGCAACTTCAGGCGTAGAAGCGGCACCGACGACGGCGGCAAAACCGGGAGCCGAGCCATCAACGAATTCAACCCCACGTTTCCGCAGGATAACATCATCGGATGCACCGAGCCAGATGTCGGCATCGGTCTCTTCTGGATCTTCCTTACAAGCCAGGTAGGGGCAGTCATCGCCGAGGTATTTAAGGGCTTCTTCCATATCAAAAGCAAAAAGGGCAGCCATACCGGAATCGAGGCCAGGTCCTAAATAAGGAGTCCAGCAATTGTCGACCGG
>JAGGWR010000117.1 GCA_021163445.1 Candidatus Tharpella aukensis | reverse complement strand
TGTTTTAGTGGTTGGTAGTAGTGGGGAGCCCTTGAATCATAATGTCGGGCATGGGGGTGGTGGTTTTGCGAAGAAATCACCTGCTGCTAATCAGCGAGCCTTGCCGATGAGTGAAGATTTTTGATGGGTTTGTAAGAATCTGTTATGCACAAAAAAAAGCCCCGCTTTATCAGCGGGGCTTTTTTTTGTGCATTTTTATTTGTTTCGAGATCTAACTTTTAGCTCTTCAAAGCCTCAAGATCTTTGAAATTTTCCAGAGCTTCAGGGTTGGCCAAAGCGTCGCGGTTGGTGATCGGCAGATTGTGAACCATGCGTTTAACTGCGAGCTCAACCTTTTTACCGCTGATCGTATAAGGAATATCGGCAACCTGAATAATCTTGGCCGGGACGTGGCGCGGGGTTGTATTCTTGCGGATGGTAGTTTTTATCAGTTTCTCAAATTCCGGGGTCAGTTCAACTCCATCTTCAAGAACGACAAAGAGGACGACTCGAACATCACTCTCTTCCCAGTCCTGGCCGATAACAACACTGTCCTTGACGCCGGAGATGGTTTCAACCTGACGGTAGATTTCGGCTGTTCCGATACGGACGCCGCCGGGATTCAAGGTTGCATCAGAACGGCCATAGATGATGACGCCGCCGGTATCGGTGATCATAATATAGTCACCGTGGCACCAGATATTGTTGTAGGTGTCGAAATAGGCATCATGATATTTCTGGTTGTCGGGATCGTTCCAGAAGTAGATCGGCATTGAGGGAAAGGCGGCGGTGCAGACCAATTCACCCTTTTCTTCGAAGACCGGTTTGCCGAAATCGTCGAAGGCTTCAACCTTCATGCCGAGACCGCAGCACTGGAGTTCCTCGATATAGACCGGCAGAATCGGGTTGCCGAGAGCGAAGCAGGAGATGATGTCGGTGCCGCCAGAAATCGAGGCCAAGTTGACATCTTCTTTAACTTCACGATAGACATATTCGAAACTTTCGGCTGAAAGTGGTGAGCCGGTTGAGCAGATTGCTTTGATTGAACTTAAGTCGTAGGTCTTGCCCGGGGTGATCCCAGCCTGCTGGACGGCAGCAAAAAACTTGGCGCTGGTACCAAAAACCGTGATCTTTTCATCTTGAGCCAATTTGAAGGTCGCTCCACCATCGGGGTAGAAGGGGGAACCGTCAAAGAGGATGGTGGTGGCACCGACTGCCAGAGCTGAAACCAGCCAGTTCCACATCATCCAGCCGCAGGTCGTAAAGTAGTAGATTCGGTCTTCACGTTTCAGGTCGACATGGAAGATATGCTCTTTCAAATGTTGAATCAGGGTGCCGCCAGCGCCGTGGACAATACATTTAGGGGTTCCGGTGGTGCCGGAAGAGTACATGATGTAGAGGGGGTGGTCGAAAGGAAGCTGCTCAAAATCAATTTCAAGTCCATCCTCCTGGCTCAGGAAATCCTGGAAATGGATCGCATTGTTGATCGCGCTGATATCAGCCCGCTCTTCGGTGTAAGGAATAACGATGACTTTTTCAATCGAAGGCAGTGAACCTAAGATTTCGCCAATTTTTTCGAGCGAGCTGAACTCTTTGCCGTTGTAGGAGTAGCCGTTGGCGGTAAAAAGGATTCGGGGTTCAATCTGACCGAAGCGGTCGAGAACGCCTTTGATCCCGAAATCAGGAGAACAGGAGGACCAGATAGCTCCGATACTGGTTGCCGCCAGCATGGCAACCACGGTTTCGATCATATTGGGGACAAATCCGGCAACCCGGTCGCCGCTTTTGATTCCGGCTGCACGCAGGGATTTTGCCAGCTTTGCCACCTGATTATAAAGGTCGGCATAGTTGATACGGATCGCTTCCTGGTTTTCGCCTTTAAAAACCATGGCTTCTTTTTTGTCACGGAAACGCAGAAGATTTTCGGCAAAGTTTAAGCGGGCACCAGTAAACCATTTAGCTCCCGGCATCTTGTCACCATCAACCATAACTTCATCGTAGTCTTTACTAGAGATGATGCCGCCATATTCCCAGACACTCTCCCAAAAGTCGGCCCGTTCATCAACCGACCACTTATGAAGTTCATCATAATTGGCAAATTCGAGGCCCTTTTTCTCTTTCAGTTGAGCCATCAGAGCGCTCAAGTTGGAGTTTTTGATACGTTCGGCGGAGGGTTGCCAGAGTGGAGTCTTCATCGTTTTCTCTCCTTTATCTATTTTATTACCACTTAACGTTAACTGTCGAATGTGGAGCAAAAAAATAAAATTTCAACGGCTCATTTAACCGATTCGGACGTACTTGTCAACTTGAAATCAGATTAGTATTGGGGATGTTTTTTAGGTGATTGTGTTTTTTTGTAATTAAATTTGTAATTTAAAGATGGAAATCGGTTAATTGGTGTGATATGCATACGCACGCTTAGATATCTAGGAGGCTGTCCGAGAACGTCTTTTTTCCCCAGCTCAGCGTTATTTTTTGACAATAATGCTCGAAATACTAAGTGTATGTCTGCGCTTATTGTCAAAAAATGCCTCGATCTGAGAAAAAAATCC
>JAGGWR010000254.1 GCA_021163445.1 Candidatus Tharpella aukensis | reverse complement strand
GAATACTGAAATAGGACTCCGCATTTTCGATACTGTTTTTACTTAAAATTGCGACCCGTTCGCCTTTTTTCAAGCCAAAATCGAGCAGAGCATTGGCCATCCGGTTACAGCGCTCGACCATTTGGGCAAAAATATAACTTCTTGAGCCTTCAATAAGCGCAACTTTTTCAGGATTAAATTCGAGGTTACGCTGGAGCATATTGCGTAGTGTACAAAAAGTTTTCATCTAATTCCTCCCGGTTTGTAACTTTTCAAATAACAACTATAAAATTATAGCAAATGGCGGCGAACATTGCTTCGCCCACTTCGAGGGGGACACAGCTCAGCCCGTCACGGGCTAAAGCCCGGCCTGGAGGTATGTCCCCGCGCCGAGACAGTTTTTACCTATTCAAATCATGTCATTGCATTAATGCCGATCAGTTCTCTGCCGATCATCAGTTTATGCATTTCGCTGGTGCCACCCAAAATGGTGCTTAAAACCGCATCCCGATAATGGTGTTCGAGATCATATTCATCAGTACAACCGTAGGCACCATGCAGACGAATCGCTTCGGCTGCGGCTTTAACCGCAAGTTCGGAAGCCAGCCATTTGGCGCTCGAAAGCTCTTTACCATGCGGTTTGCCCTGATCTTTAAGGTCAGCCGCATAGTAGAGCTGCCAACGCAACGGCTCAATCTCGGCCGCCATTCGGGCAACAACCTCTTGCACTAGCTGAAAACCACCAATCGCTTTACCGAATTGAGTTCTCTCCTGAACATATTTAATGCTCGCATTGATACATCCCTGAGCCATCCCCAAAGCCCCGGCTGTAATAAACACCCGAGCCGTATCAATTCCGTGAAAAGCGCCATGCAGACCGCGGCCAACTTTACCGATAACATTTGCCGCCGGAACCTGACAATCGACAAAAGCCAGGTTAACGATATCACTGGTGCGACCACCCACCAAGCGAACATCTTCAAAAGTGATACCCGCCGATTTACTATCAACCAACAAGAGCACCATCCCCTTATTGCCAAGTTTTTTATCAGTTTGTGCCAAAACCAGAATATAGTCGGCCAGCCCGCCGCCGGTGACAAAATTCTTGGTTCCATTGAGAAGCCAGTAGTCACCTTTTAAAACGGCACTGCTCTCAATCGCGCCGGGGTCACTGCCGGCGTTAGGTTCGACCGTGGCCGTCGCAAACATCAGCTCTCCACGACAAAGCGGGGCCAAGTATTGCTCTTTCTGCTCCGAAGTGGCGACCTTCGACAGGATGGTGCCACTTAAAACCGCATGCCCGAGAGTACCAAGAGCCATCGTCCAACTCACTTTACTGAGCTCCTCCCAGATAATAGCGGATGAGATATAATCGAGAGCCGAACCGCCATACTCTTTGGGCAGATGAGCTCCGAGCAAGCCCAAATCAGCCAGTTTTTTAACTATAATTTCCGGGGTACGACGCTGGTCTTCATACTCACGCAACAACGGACGCATCTCCTTTTGCGCAAATTTTCTCGCCAGATCACGCAGCATTAACTGCTCTTGGGTAAAGGAAAAATTCATAGGTAACTTACTCCTAAAAGTTTGTCATAAAAAATAAGAAAAATTTCCAACTATCTCGATGCGGGGACAGACCTCCAGGCAGGGCTTTAGCCCTAGCCGGGCTGAGCTCTGTCCCCCTCGAAGTGGGCGAAGCAATCTTCACTCCAACTTCAGTTACTTGATGGAATTGCGGTCATATTCCATCTTCATTATAAAGGCATGTTGCCGTGATGGCCGGGACGGCGGCGGCGTTCTTTTCCCCGTAAAAGACGTAGTGACCGGGTCAGACAACGACGGGTTTCGCGGGGCTCGATAATGTCCTGAACATAGGTCACCTGCGAAGCCAGAGAGAGTGAATCAGCGTAGAGTTCGCGATATTGAGCCACCTTTTCCGCCTTAAATTGTTCAGGTTCATCGGCTTCTTTGAGCTCTTTGCCATAAAAAAGACCCACCGCCTGTTCCGCCCCCATCGCCCCGATTTCGGCCGTCGGCCAGGCGTAAATAAGATCAGTGCCAAAGCCCGGCAAAATCCCCATCCCCAAAGCTGCGCCGCCATAAACTTTACGTAGCAAAACCGCAACTTTAGGGACGGTTGCCTCGGAAAGAGCGTAGAGAACTTTAGCGCCATGCGTGATGATACCGGCATGCTCCTGATCTTTTCCCGGCAGATAGCCTGGAGTATCAACCAATAATACCAGAGGAATATTGAAACAGTCACAAAAGCGAATAAAACGAGCCTGTTTGAGAGAACTTTGAATCGTCATACAGCCAGCTTTGACCAGCGGCTGATTAGCGACAATCCCCACCGTATAACCGTCGATACGAGCAAAACCGACAATAATCTCTTCCGCAAATCCAGCCTTTACTTCACAGAAATCACCCATATCAACGAGTTCGGCAATCACTTTGTGCATATCGTAGGCTCTGGTGGTGCGGGTCGGAACCAAATCGTTAAGACGATCTGCCAGACGTTCAGGATCATCTTCATTTTCCCGGCGGGCAGCATTTTTTTTCCAGTTATCCGGCAGAAAATTAAGTAATCTTCTGATTTCAGCAAAACAGTCAAGCTCGCTCGCGACCTTGAAATCGGCGACCCCGGTTTTAGAACAGTGGATATCCGCCCCGCCCAGTTCGGCCATGGTGACCTCTTCACCGGTAACCGATTTAATCACTTTCGGCCCGGTTATAAACATATGGGACTGTTTATCAACCATGAAGATAAAATCCATCAGGGCCGGCGAGTAGACCGAACCTCCGGTACAGTTACCAAAGATAGCGGCAATTTGCGGAATCACGCCGGAACTTAAAGTATTGACATAAAAAACGACCCCGGCATGCTTTTCATCACTGACCCGATAGGGATCATCACTACCCGCCAGTTCAGGACGCACCACCCGCGCCCCGGGGGAGTTATTAAGCGCGATGATGGGCACCCCCATATTCATCGCCATTTCATGAATTTTATAGAGTTTGCGGCCATGCATATAGCCTTGAGAGCCACCCAGAACCGTGGCATCCTGAGCATAAAGACAGATTACGCGACCGCCAATAGTGCCATGACCGGTAACAATACCATCTCCTGGCGCCCCTTCACGATATTTGATCAAACGATTAAATTCAACAAAACTCCCCTCATCAAGCAGGGCCGCAATCCGCTCCCGAGCCGTCAATTGGCCCTTGGCATGCACTTTATCAATCTTCGCCTGCCCGCCACCTAAGGCGGCCGCCGCTTGAACCTCTCTTAAACGTCTAATTTTTTCTTGCATCGCATTCCCCCATATCGACCATAACAATAAATTCCGAACGGTCGTTAGATTTTATAGGCACTAATAAAGAAAAAAAACTATAAATACAAGTTTAAAATATAAACTAAACGTAACTATTTAGCGCATTCTGATTTAGAGCCGCTTTAAGTTAAAAGCGGTTAAGTTGTTATTTTGGCTTCGCCCGGCTTCGAGGGGGACACAACTCAGATCGGCAAGCGGCTTGCAGCCGCCGCCTGGAGGTATGTCCCCATATCGGGATAATTTGAGAACTACATTACGTTGAATAATTACAACTAAACTTTAATACCTACAATAAATGCTCGCGGCGGATTGTTTGAATTACTTCGTCGAGTTGGTGAAGAAAACGTGATCGGTCACGTTTTTGCAGTGGCGGCGGCCCGCCGGTCATCTCGCCCGCGCCCCGTAGTTCCGCCAACAGATCTCTGGTAGCGACGGCACTGCCGATGTTGTTTTCCGTAAATAACTTTCCATTTGAACCAATTACCCGGGCACTTTTCTTGAGGCAACGATCCGCAAGCAAAATGTCGGAGGTAACCACAATATCGCAAGCTTGCACATGGTCGACAATCCAATCATCAGCCACATCGGAACCAGCCCCGACCACTTCGAGCGCAACTAATCGGTCATGCGGAATTCGCATCCAGGAGTTGGCCACCAATGTAACCTTAAGCTGATAACGACTCGCAACCCGATAGACCTCCGCTTTGACCGGACACGCATCCGCATCAACAAAGATTTGCAGCATACTCCAAAAAACCTCCTAAAACCTGATCTCTCCGAGTCCTTTAAGGGCCAATATCTCTCGGGCTTCATTCGGAGTGGCTGGCTCCAGGCCGTGTTCTTTAGCAATGCGAATAATCTTCTCTACCTGTTCAGCACTATTTTTGGCTAAAGTTCCTTTTTCAAGATAGAGACTATCTTCCAGCCCTACCCTGACATTTCCGCCCAGCAAAAGAGCCAGATTGCACATTTTCATCTGCTGCCGACCCGCCGCACAAACAGACCAGACAAAATCATCGCCAATAATCTCCCTGGCAGAGTTATACAAAAACAGAAGATTGTTAACGGTTGCCTGCATGCCGCCGAGAATTCCCAAGACAAACTGCAGGTAAACCGGCTTTTTAACCTGACCTTGATCAAGTAGAAATGCCAGATTACTCAACATTCCGGCATCGTAAATTTCAAATTCCGGCTTGGTTCCCTCTTCGCTAAAAAACCGGCTGAATTCCCGTAATGTTTTAAAGGTGTTCGGAAAGATAAAATCTTCACTCATATTGAGATAGTAAGGTTCCCAATCGAACTTGAACTCTTTAATTTTATCAAGCACCGGAAAAAGAGCAAAGTTCAATGATCCCGCATTCAGTGAAGCCAGTTCAGGGCTGAATTGCTTGACGACGGAGACCCGTTGTTCAACCGTCATCCCAAAACCGCCGCCGGTGGTTGTACAAATAACACAATCAGAGCGACTTTTGATCCCCGAAAGAATTTCACCCAATATACTGCTGTCGGCCGAAGGTTGCCCGGTCTCCGGATCCCGCGCATGGATGTGCACCACTGCGGCCCCCGCATCAGAAGCCCGACAGGCATCTTCAATAATCTCTTTTGGAGTAATGGGTAAATATGGTGACATAGTCGGTGTATGTATAGCACCGGTAACTGCTGCCGTAACAATAAATTTATCCTTCATACTCATATTTTTAACTCCTTAATTTCGGACAGCTTCCTAAAAACGTTCGATCAGTTTATTGATTAAATAACCGCTCTCGCGGATCGCCTGATCGCTGAAGGGGCCGAACCATTCGGCAATTTGCTTGAATTCGGTAACAAATTTTTCTCGGCCACGACCACTCCCCATATCATTATCTGTGAGTATTTCGAGGTTGTTTTTAAAGCTCTCAAGATAGTCCCGTAAAAGGTCTAAACGTTCAGGCGTAGCGAAGATAATTTCGCTGTAGAGTTCGGGATCCTGGGCAAAAAGACGGCCGACCATATCGAGTTCAAGGCGATAAATGGGACTGGAAAATTCGAGGGTACGATTGAGATTGATCCGCCGCTGATAGAGAAAACGACCAAATGTAAACGTGGCAAAGTGGCGCAGAGCCTGAACTATAGCCATGATTTCATCGTGTTCTGCAGCCGCAGCCCGAACCACAACTCCGCCCCAGGCGGCAAATTGTTCGGCTGGCCAACGATCTTCGGGCCGTTCCCGCCCTGGGGTTACAACCACAATTTGGCGTTCCATAGTCAAAGTATCGGGACCAAACATGGGATGAAAACCAAGCACCGGGCCGGAAAAATTCTCCAACATGACTTTAATAGAGAGCTCCTTGACACTAGTCATATCTGCCAAGATACAATCTTCAGGCAAATATGGAGCCAGTTTAGTGATGGCACTGACGGTTGCGGCAATCGGCACACAGACAATAGCCATATCGAGATTAGAGCAGAGTTCAACTACCAGATCCCAGTCATTAACCTCTAAAATCCTGACCTCATAACCCGAAGCTGTGAACCAGCGGTTAAAGAGTCGCCCCATAGCTCCGCCGCCGCCGACGAGCAGAATTTTGGCTCCCGGCTTGACCCCAACACGAGATATCTCGGCCGTCTGGGTGGTGCGTGAATAACGCATGATACCGCGAAAAATCTCTTCCAGATAGTCAGGATCAAGCCCGACTTCTCGACCATGTTGCCGCCTGATATCTATCATATCGGCTTCCCTGGCGGGGTGATAAACAGACAACTGCCGCTCTTTTTTAAAAGCAACAACCTCGGCCACAACCGTTTGGCGGCGGGCCAGCAATTCAATCAATTGGTGATCGAGATCATCAATCTGCCCGCGCAAACAATCCAGCTGTACTTGCTCCTGGCTGTTTTTCTCTGTGGTTGACATTACTTCTTATCCTTCTAACCAGCGCCTCGGTTTTAAACTTTGTGCCTGTGTGCCTTCAGCCTTTGTGCCTGCAATCATGCTATCGTATCGTAACGAGAAGACTTCATGGCAAAACTGCCGCGACCTTTAGTCGCGGAACGCAAAGCCGTAGTGTAACCAAAGAGACGCTGAAGAGGGACGTCGGCGGTAATTCGGCTAAAATGTTCCTGGCTGTCGATTTCATGAATCCGGCCGCCGCGGCCATTGAGTTCACCGATCACATCACCAAGATTTTCTTCCGGAACCGTAATTTCGGTTTCCATAATCGGCTCGAGCATCGCCGGATGAGCCGCTTCCAGGGCTTGGCGAGCGGCGTTAGCACCGGCAACTTTGAGAGCAACTTTGGTAAAATCGTTGCGTTCACCTTCAACTGCAACAATTTTTAGTTCGACATCGACCAGCGGGTAACCCTGTACCGGCCCGGAACTTAAAACCTCCTGCAACCCTTCAACCACAGCCGTCTGCAGAGCCTCGGAAAGCGTTGCCCCAGCATCTTCCTGCCAGACAACTTTATTGCCCTCGTCCCGCGGACGCGGGATAGCCCGAACCGTCAGGCGAGCAAATTGACGGGTTTTCTCCTCTTCATCAATCCGTTCAAATTCGGCCGTCATTTCCGCCTCTTTAGTAATCGTCTCCTGATAGAGAACCTGGGGTTTTCCGAGATTACTTTCAAGGTTAAATTCCTGCCGTAAACGCTCATGAATGATCTCCAAATGAAGTTCACCCATGCCGGAAATCACCACTTGACCGGTTTCTTCATCCATTTTAATCTGAAATGTGGGATCTTCGTCGGCCAGTTTATCGAGACTCTCCCAGAGTTTATCAAGATCGCTGTTGCGCTGCGGTTCAATCGCGGCCGAAATTACCGGCACAGTAAACTCCATTCCCGGCAAAATAATAGGATCGGTCGCAGTACATATCGTATCCCCGGTAGCCGAATGTTTAACCCCCATAGCAACCACAATATCCCCGGCAACCGCTTTTTCGATCCGGTTTTTTTTGTGGGACTGCATCTGAAAAAGGCGTGACACCTTCTCTTTTTTCTTGAGCCGGGGGTTAAAGATATCCTGTCCGACAGCCAGAGTTCCGGAATAGATACGCAAAAAAACCAGCCGTCGGCCCTCCATCATCGCAACCTTGAAGAGCAGAGCCGCAAGCGGCTCACTGTTCTTAGCCTCCCGCTCAATTTCCTCTTTTGATTCAGGATGCTGACCACAAACCGCCGGCACTTCGACCGGGGAGGGGAGAAAATCGACGACCGCTTCGAGCAGAGGCTGAATACCTTTATTTTTGAGACCACTGCCACACAAAACCGGAATCAATTGACCAGCAATAGTTTGCTTGCGTAAAACCTGACAAACCCTTTCATCGGGCAAGGCTTCCCCGTCAAGAAATAGCTCCAGCAGTTCATCATCTCCTTCAGCTACCGCCTCCCAAAGATTTTGTCTGGCGGCTTCAACTGCGGCCTGCATCTCTTGCGGAATTTCAGCCTCTCTAAAATCGAGTTCCTGATCATCATCCCAATACAAAGCTTTGTCGGACAAGAGATCGACAACTCCGCAAAAATCTGATTCACTACCGATCGGCAGCTGAATCGGTATCGGACAAGCTCCAAGTTTTTCCCTTAACTGCTCCACTACCCCATCAAAATCGCTGCCCAAACGATCCATCTTATTAACAAAAACCACTCTCGGTACGCGGTAGCGATCCGCTTGCCGCCAAACCGTCTCGGACTGCGGCTCAACCCCGCCAACGGCACAAAAAACTGCCACCATCCCATCAAGTACCCGCAAACTACGTTCGACTTCCGCCGTAAAATCGACATGGCCGGGGGTATCTATAATAGTTATCGTATGTTTATGCCATTTACAAGTAGTCGCCGCCGACGTAATCGTAATTCCACGCTCCTGCTCCTGTTCCATCCAGTCCATTACGGCGGTTCCGTCATGAACTTCACCGAGCTTATGGGTCTGCCCGGTCGCAAAAAGAATGCGCTCGGTAACCGTGGTCTTGCCCGCATCAATATGCGCGGCGATACCAATATTCCTGATTAAATCTATTTTAGCCATTTTTTATAATGTTTCCTATAATGTCAGTGGGTACCGACAATGCAAAAATTACTTTCCTCTAAACCATGCAGCTCAATGAGAATATGTTGTTCCAGTAGAGTTAAAGGCAGAGTATGACTTTTGGCCAGCGTCACTAAATCGTCATGCTCCGGTTTTATATTCATCACTTTGCCCTGTCGGTTTCGGGCAATTTTACAACGAATTTCACCAAATGAGGTCTTGTATCGGCAAATTTCACGCTCAAGAAAGTAGCGCTCGCTCTGCCGCCGCCGCACCCCTAAAGTCGGACTTTCACTGAAAATCCGCTCAACCATAGTCGCTTCATCGGTTTTACGCAACAAAATCTGGAGAACCACTCCTAAGCGACCCTTTTTCATAACCACCGGCCAACTGACAACATCAAGCGCCCCGTCAGCCAATAAACGTTCCTGCAATGCCGCCAGTTTTTCCGGCGTCAAGTCATCGAGGGTTGCCTCCAAGGTAATGAAAGACTCCAACGCATAAGGACTATCGTCAAGCGCAATTTCCTGGTCGACACTCCCTAAAGTCAAACGTAAAAGATTAGGCCGCTTTAGATGTTGACGACTTCCAGCTCCATAACCACTGCGACCCAACCGATAATTCGTTTCATTAAAACTCGGCAGAAGCTCGACCAGCGTTTTAAAAATTGCCGCCCCGGTCGGGGTAATAAGTTCAGCTTCAATACCGCTTTCGACCACCGGCAAACCTTCAAGTAAAACTATCACCGCCGGCACCGGAATCGGCAAACGCCCATGCGCACAATCAACA
This sequence comes from Candidatus Tharpella aukensis, assembly GCA_021163445.1. GTDB lineage: Bacteria > Desulfobacterota > Anaeroferrophillalia > Anaeroferrophillales > Tharpellaceae > Tharpella > Tharpella aukensis. The sequence goes on along the minus strand of JAGGWR010000254.1, from coordinate 1,268 downwards.
AAGCCGGTTCCCAGCGGAACCGGCTTGATGCTGACCGATTCCGGTTCACACCAGTCAAGAGCCACCGCGACCCCGACAATATCGGCTAAAGTGTCGTAATCACCAACCTCATGAAAATGAACTTTTTCGATGGTACGGCCATGAACTTTAGCTTCAGCGGCGGCAAGACGACGAAAGATTTCAAGGCTTGTTTCAGTAATTTTTTTCGATAAATCGGCAGCCCGCAAAAAACTTATCACTGTGGCCATTGTTTTCGGAGCCGGATTAGCCGCTGCCGCCGCCAGAGCCGGAAAATCGACTTTACAGGCAGCAATTCCATGACGTTCGGTGGAAGTCGTTTCAAGTGAAAAAAAACGACCTAAACCAACCTTTTCCAGATTTTCCCGCAAAAGTTCAACCGGCAGGCCAAGATCAAGAAAAGCCCCAAGAAACATATCGCCACTGAGACCACCAAGGGCATCTATGAAAAGAATCTTTTTACTCATTACTATTCAACCTCTTACAGGCAGCAATAATCTCAGGCAAAACCTGGTCGGCCGGGCCCAGGATAGTCAGGTCGGCTACCGGGCCGGAGAGATCGGTTGGTTCGAGGTTGATCTCGATCACCCGGCCGCCGGATCTTTTAGTCAAAATCGGCATCTCGGCGGCGGGATGGACATTGGCCGAGGTGCCGATAACCAACATAACCTTAGCTTTCTCTGCCGCCGCAGAGGCTTCGAGTAAGGCCCATTTAGGGATCGGCTCGCCAAAAAAGACGACATCCGGTTTAAGGATGGCACCACATTCCTCGCAGCGAGGCGGCAGACTTTTAGACTCCGATATTTTAAAATTGACCCAGCGCCAGTCGCAATCGAGACAGCAGAGGTGCCGGGTTGCACCGTGAAATTCGATAACTTTACGACTACCGGCGGCCTGATGCAGGCCATCAACGTTTTGTGTGATCAGACTTTGCAAAAGTCCTTTTTTCTCAAGCTCCGCCAAAGATTTATGAGCTTTGTTGGGATGGGCTTTTTCGACCACAGCCAGCATCTCGCCCAACATTTCCCAAACCTTTTCCGGCTGCCGTTTGAAACTGCTGATTTCAGCAAATTCTAAAGGATCGTATTTATCCCAGAGCCCTTGACTTCCACGAAAAGCCGAAATCCCGCTGGCAACCGAGATCCCGGCCCCAGTCAAAGCGGTTGCCCGGCCATCGGCCTCAAGTATAATTTCAGCCGCCCGTTCAAAGGCCCGCATCAATGATTTTGCATACATATTTTAATCCGTAG
>JAGGWR010000009.1 GCA_021163445.1 Candidatus Tharpella aukensis | reverse complement strand
TTCTGCCGGGCGATAAACTCCTCGGCCAGGTGAAAGTAGGCTTGCGCCCCTTTTGAGGTAACATCGTAAAGAGCAATCGGAAGACCATGACTGGGAGACTCGCTTAAGCGGACATTGCGCGGAATCACCGTGTCATAAACGAGTTCAGTAAAATGAGTGCGGGCCTCTTCTTCAACCTGCTGGGCCAGGGTCGTACGGCTGTCAACCATAGTCAACAAAATACCCTCCAGAGCAAGCTCGGGATTGAGGCCGTTTTTTACCCGTTCAATCGTACTTAAAAGCTGGCCCAGACCTTCCAGGGCGTAATATTCACTTTGCAAAGGAATTAAGACTGAAGTTGCTGCGGTAAGGGCATTGATGGTCAAAAGACCAAGGGAGGGAGAGCAGTCAATAATGATGTAGCTGTAATTTGAAGTTAATAAAGCAAGTTGCCGAGCCAAAAAGAACTCGCGCTCTTGACAAGAGAGAAGTTCAACCTCAGCCCCGATCAAATCCGGCGTTGCCGGTAACAAAGACATAAAATCGAGAGTTGTCGGCATAATTGCTGCGTCCGCCTCACAATTTCCCAAAAGCCAGCTATAAACTTCACAACCTGTTTCTGCGACACAACCAACCCCGCTAGTAGCATTTGCCTGAGGATCAAAATCTATCAGTAAGGTTTTCTGTTCGGCTATCGCTAATGAAGCGGCTAAATTAACCGCAGTCGTGGTTTTCCCGACACCACCTTTCTGATTGGCAATGGTAATTATCTTAGCAGCCATTATTTTACCTTTTTCCAATGGTTCCAATATAAAGATCGGGGGCTCGGCCCGGCAGTCGGGTTTTGTCAAGTTTCTCAAAAAAGAGTTCAGGCCATTTTTTAAGTTCTCGCTCAATCTCCTGACGATCCGGATGAGCATCGGTAAACAGGAGACGACCATCAACCGCGAGCAGGCTTGCGGCAACCGGGACAACATCGCGTAAAATGGTTACGGCCCGGCTTACAATTACCGGAAAACGATTTTCAAAAGATGTTTTAGCATTTTCCGGACTTAAATGCAAATGGATGATTTCAACATTTTCAAGGCCCAGTTGCTGACATATAAAAGTGAGGAAAATAGTTTTTTTACGCCGCGCTTCAACCAAAATAAACTTTACTTTCGGCAAAACGATGGCCAAGGGCAGACCCGGAAAACCGGGGCCGCTGCCTAAATCAAGAACCTCTGCGGCCCCCTCAAGCAGAACCAGATAATTTAATGAGTCGAGAAAATGTTTGTGCACCACCTCTAAAGGTTCAGTGATTGTCGTCAAACTGTAAGTTTTGTTCCAACGCTTTAACTCGCGTAGATAAACCGCAAACTGCTCAATTTGTTGACTCGTCAATTCAAGTCCCAGTAACCGGGCACCGCTAATCAGCTCTTCTCGCCACATAATTAGTCGCTACTTACCAACACAAAATTGTGAGAATACAATGTCTAACAGCCCCTCCGAGGCATCATGCTCCCGGCCGGTTATGGCAAGCAGGTGGAAACGGATCTGATGCAGCTCTTCGGCAAGCATGTCGAGCAAAGGCTCATTTTCCACCACAAGAAGCAAGGCTCGGTCGAGATCTTCAGAAACTTTGCGCAAAAGATCGAAATGGCGCTGCTGAGAAATCATAACACTATCAATAGAAACCGCCGTTCGGGATTTAATAAAACCGGCTATACCATCAATTGCCTGACTAATATCAGCCCGTTCCCGGGCCCCGACACAACCCAAAATCGGCCCCTGATAAGAGAAACGCTCCCGGAGTTGAACAGTTGTGAAAACCGGCTCCAGATCAGTTTTGTTGAGTATTAAAAGATGAGGCTTATCTTTGATCTTAGCATAAAGTTTGTCATCAAAATCGTTTAAAGCCCGACTCTGGTCAAAAACCAGAAGAATGAGTCCGGCCTGCTCTAACCATCTCTCTGTCCGAGCCATCCCCAAAGCTTCAAGCTCAGCTTGCGGCTGACCTAGACCAGCCGTATCAGAAAGTTCAATTTTTATTCCGGCAATCTCCAAGGGAGCACTGATAACATCTCGGGTCGTACCGGAGATGGAGCTGACCAGAGCCCGATCTTCAGCCAATAGAGCATTCAAAAGACTCGATTTTCCAACATTTGGGCGCCCCGCCAGAACAACCTTAATCCCGGTTTGTAGAATCTGACCCCGCTGATACGAAGCCAATAGTTCATGACACTGCTTTTGCAACTTGGTTAAAGGAGCGAGCATCTCTGTTTGATGATAGTTTAATCCCTCTTCGGCAAGAAGATCGATCTCTACTTCAACGGCTGCTAAAAGCTGGCCAATTGAACTCAGCATCTTATTGATACAGTCCGACAATCCGCCCGCTAACTGGGCCGTTGCCGCAACTAAACCGGCTTCACTCTCGGCCTTAATCAAGGAGGCTACGGCCTCGGCCTGAGTTAGATCAAGACGTCCATTTAGATAAGCTCTTTTGGTAAATTCACCAGGTGGAGCCACAACGGCTCCCAGGGTAAAGAGAAGGGTAAGGATTTTTTTGCTGTTGTAAGAGCCCCCATGACAATGGATTTCCGCCATTGTTTCGCCGGTGTAGGAACGGCCTGAAGGCATCAAGGTGACTAGAACTTGATCAATGTTCTGCTGGCTGATCGGGTCGAAAAAATAACCCAAGTAGAGATGAAAAAAATCTGCTTTTTTCGGCCACGGCCGAAAGACTTGCTTGACGATTACATGAGCTTTTGGCCCACTCAGCCGCACAATAGCAATCCCGCCCGATCCCGGCGGGGTTGATAATGCGGCTATCGTCTCATTCACTATACCGCTTCAGCCGGAGACGCTTTAGGACGAGGCCGGCGACGTTGGGCATTATTAGGATAGATAACTACTTTCTTAAATTCGCCATCACCTTTACTGCGGGAACGCAGCTCTTGATCATCCTGCAAAGCCATATGCACCAACCGGCGATCATGCGCATTTAAAGAGTTGATTGTAACCGGCTTGCGCAAGCGTTTTGCCTTGGCACCCAGGCGTAGAGCCAGTCCGGAGATATCCTCCTCATGACGAGCCCGGAAACCGTCGCAGTCAATAAAAATACGACCACCTTTAACACCGTGCATCTTGTTAATAATAAACTGCAGGGCATCAAGAGCCGCCCCTCGTTTATTAGTTAAGATGTCAAGTTCCTCACCCTGAATATCAAGGTGTAACTCATTTTCATGCTTTGAAGTTTTAACAAGACATTCAGGTACATCCATTAATTGCAAGACCCGGTTTAATGAAGAACTGATCTTTACATCATCAAATTCAGGAATGATACGTTCTTCGGTAACAGATACGGCCTTTGCTTTATCAGTCGAAGCCTGGTTATTGTCAAAACTCTTCGCTTTACCGGGCTTTTTATTATCAGTGCCGTTAAACTCATCACCAAAGGTTGATTTTATCAGATCCTGAACCAGTTGATTGCCGTCAATCTCTTTCTTAATAACACGAATCAGAGCATTTTTTCCGCCAATAAATCCAAAGAGCTTTTTGCTTTCTTGACGCAAAACTTTATATTCAAGATCAGCTTCCGTAACCTGATAGGCAAAACAAGCTTTTTCAACTGCGTCGCTGATATCTTTTCCTTCAAATTCCAACTCTGTTGACATATACCGTTACCTCTTTAGTTTTTTTTACGATGTCGCTGTTTGGCGCATCACTATATACTGCTGCCCAATCGACAACACGTTATTGACCAACCAATAGAGAACCAGCCCGGCAGGGAAATTGAGAAACATGAAAGTAAAAATGATGGGCATAAAGAGCATCATCTTGGCCTGCATGGCATCTCCGGTGGATGGTGTCATTTTTTGTTGTAAAAACATTGTCGCCCCCATAATCAAGGGGGTTATGTAATAGGGATCCTTAGCTGAAAGATCCATAATCCAGCCCATAAAGGGCGCATGTCGCAGTTCGATAGCAACCATCAAAGCTCGGTAAAGGGCAAAGAATACCGGAATCTGGACAACCATAGGTAAACAGCCACCAAAAGGATTAACCTTGTTGGTTTTGTATAGATCCATCATCTCTTTATTGAGACGGGCCTTATCATCCTTGTATTTCTCTTTAATTTTAGCCAGCTTGGGCTGCACCGCTTTCATCTTGCCCATCGATTTATAGCTTTTTTGTGAAAGGGGATAGAAAGCCAGTTTGATCAGGATGGTTAGAATAATAATCGCGATCCCGTAATTGTGCACATATCCGTTAAAGAAGTGAAGCAGCTGAACCAGAGGGCGAGCAATCACCCCAAACCAACCATACTCGATAGAGTCTTCAAGATGAGTCCCCAAGGCCTGTAGGAGAAGACCTTTCTTGGGACCAATATAGACCATAATGCGACTGTTTTGATTAACCTGTAAACCGGTCGTCAGATGAGTCGCCTCGGTACGCTCAATTGTCCCTTTAGTTTGACCAAGAGCAATATTATCCGGGGGCAGGAGGACACTGATAAAATATTTACTCGTATATCCAAGCCAGTTAAGCGGCCCCATCAGATCCTGGCGGCTCATTTTTTTCTCTTTTTTTGATGGTTTATAAATTTCACCATCAATATAGCCCAGAACCCCAGTATAAACGTACCGCTTGGACCCTTCCTCCTGATTGACATGAGACCAGTTAAGTTTCACGGCATCAGCCTTATGAAGCACACCCTCTTGATCTATAAATGAGTAGTCAACCGCCAAAACATAGGTTTCCGGCTGAAAGACAAACTCTTTGACCAGAATATCCCCTGAAGGAAGTTGAGCTTTAAGTTGGAAACTTGTATCGGGGGAGGTTATCACTAAATTCCGGAAATTTTCCGAAGTTTCAAAAAGCAACTTACTGTCTTGAAACCATTGCCCTTTGATACTGGCTGCCCCGGAAAGTGGATAAGGTCCTCGACCGGTTACCGTCACCAAATTTAGATCCGCGCTGTCCGCCTCTAAATCAGTTCGGTAATCTTTTAAATAGAAAGCTTTTAGCTGGCCGCCTAGAGTCTCAAATTCTGCCCGATAAAGACTATTTTGAATGGTTATGATCTCACCTTTTTCCAGGGAATCAATAGCCTGTGCGGAATTATTTGGAGAATCATAATTCTGGTTCTCCGGTGGAGGTGAATTTGTTTCACTTTTTTCCGCCGCCTCGGTTGAAGATGAAGCTGCAGGGGCTTGTGTAACCTTTTCTTGTTGCGGAGCCGGGGGGAAAAAATATTGAAAACCAAGCAGAACTGCCAAGGAGAGGACGATTGCCAAAATTGTTCTTTTTTCCATCAGAAATTAATCCTTAAATATTATAGAATGTGACCTGTTTGAAAGCGGTTCAGATAAAGAGGCGACGTGTGATGGCAGGCCAAGGGAAGTGTTACTGAAAAGTTACTATCCTTTTTCAGGCCGGATCATAACCACCGGCAAAAAAAGGATTGCAACGCACTACCCGCCAGAGCCCTTTACATAACCCTCGAACAAGGCCGTATTTTTCCAGGGCGTCCAGCATATATTGTGAGCAGGATGGAGTGAAACGACAGGAGTGACCGAAATAGGGAGCCAATAAAATCTGGTAGAGTCTTACAAGTAAGATACAGGCTTTCTTCAGCATCAGCTTAAGCGTCGATTACTTTTCTTTAGTAGAGAAAACAATTGATCCTCCGCCGTTTTTTTCGGCAAAAGAGTAAAGCCTTTTCTTACAACCAGTGAATAATCAATGCCCACTCTAAAATAGCTTTTATGCTGTCGATAATACTCTTTAATCAGCCGTTTGACCTGGTTTCTAACAACTGCCGTCCCAACTTTACGACTAGCAGTAATACCTATTCTTACACTCTGTCTGCCATTAGCTCTACAAAAAAGTATCAGATGAGAAGAATAGGTTTTCCGGCCTTGATTAAATATTTCAGTAAAATCCGCTCTCTTTCTCAGTCGCTCTTTTTTAGGATAATTCTGCTCAACCATGCGTAAATAAACTACTTAAGCTGTCAGACGTTTACGACCCCTGCTTCTGCGTCTTTTCAAAATCAATCGACCTGCCGCACTACTGCTCCGCGCACGAAATCCGTGTTTTCTCTTCATCTTTATATTGCTGGGCTGGAATGTTCTTTTCATAATCTAAAAACCGTTTCTATTAATAGGTGAATAATACACTAATATCTCAAAATAATGGTAGTCCCAACGGGAGTCGAACCCGTGTCTCCGCCGTGAGAGGGCGATATCCTAGGCCACTAGACGATGGGACCATAAACTGTCAAATCTAATATTCGGCAACATATTTTTGCAAATATTGGCTGGGAGACCAGGATTCGAACCTGGATTGACGGAGTCAGAGTCCGTAGTCTTGCCGTTGGACGATCTCCCAGTACAGACCAACTTGCGAGCCGGGCTTCCTAGCACTAAATTCCGCTCTTGTCAATAGGCGACGGCAAAAAACATCAGACATCAAGGTTGGCGACCTTGAGGGCATTATCTTCAATAAAAGTCCGTCTTGAAAGAATATTATCTCCCATTAGAACCGTAAAGATGTTATCAGCTTCAACCTCATCCTCAACCGTTACCTGAAGAAGTTTACGCTGGGTCGGATCCATCGTTGTTTCCCAAAGTTGTTCAGGATTCATTTCGCCAAGACCTTTGTAACGCTGGATATTAATCCCGTTTTTACCTAAATCAAGAACCTTGAGCAAGAGAGCTTCTTTGCTCTTTACACTGTGCCGCTCTTCTTTATAAATAAATGAAAAAGGTGGACTGTCGAGCTCCTGCAAAGCAGTGCTCAACTTTTTCAAAGCCTGATAATCACCAGTTTTTATAAGTGCGTAATCAATAGTTAAGGGTACTTGATTACGGTCTATAACCACCATCTTTTGCGTATCATTAATTTCATCATCCAAAAGATCTTGAAATTCCAAACCACAATCGGGCAAACATTGCCGTAATCCACCCCATTTTTCATCACTTAAGAGGTCTCCACGTTCAGCAAATCCAAACTTTATTATTTTTTTGAGCAGCACTGCCGGATAACCTTTAGCCTGCAAACGGTCAATATGATATTTATAGGAGATCAACTGCAAAAGAGCTTCAATCAGCTGCTCCCCTTTAAGTGAAATATTTTCATTTTCGGCTAGGACTTCCATCTCATGACTGTTATGTTTTATAATAAATTCACTAAGCTCGCGTTCACTGCTTAAATATTCGTGATGTTTGCCACGGGTAACGCGATAAAGGGGCGGTTGGGCAATATAGAGATGTCCTTTTTGCACAAGCTCACCCATCTGACGATAGAAAAATGTCAAAAGCAGGGTTCTAATATGAGAACCATCGATATCCGCATCAGTCATGATGATAACCCGATGATAGCGCAGTTTAGCGAGATTAAAATCCTCATTACCGATTCCCGTACCGAGTGCGGTAATCAATATTTTTATCTCTTCACTACCGAGCATTTTATCGAAACGAGCTTTTTCAATGTTGAGTATCTTACCTTTAAGAGGTAAAATTGCCTGATTTTTTCGATCTCTTCCCTGTTTAGCTGAGCCGCCGGCGGAATCTCCCTCGACTATAAAGATTTCAGATTTTGCTGGATCCTTTTCCTGACAATCAGCCAGTTTTCCGGGCAACATTGATCCTTCCAGATAACCTTTACGCCGGGTCAGATCGCGGGCTTTACGAGCCGCTTCACGAGCCTTTGCCGCTTCCACAATTTTTTCGACAATAATAACGGCAATAGCTGGATTCTCTTCCAGAAACTGGGAAAGTTTCTCATTTACCAAAGACTCGACCAAACCTTTTACTTCACTGTTACCTAGTTTTGTTTTGGTCTGCCCTTCAAATTGAGGATCGGTAAGTTTAACACTGATAACAGCAACCATACCTTCCCGAATATCCTCTCCGGTCATGTTTACTTTGTTACCTTTCAAAAGTTTATTCTGATTTATATAATTATTAACAGTACGGGTCAATGCCGCTTTAAAACCAACTAAATGGCTGCCCCCCTCATGGGTATTGATATTGTTGGCAAAAGTAAAAACTTGCTCTTTATAAGCGCTGTTGTACTGAATCGCTATCTCTATATCAATACCACTACGTTCTCCCGTTATATATATCGGAGTTTGATTGACAGGAGCCTTATTAGCATTTAAGAATTCTACAAAAGATACAATCCCACCCTCATAAAAAAATTCTTTATAACGCCCATCTCCACGCTCATCTTCGACAATGATTGTAATACCTGAGTTAAGAAAGGCCAACTCCCTGAGACGACTGCTGATAATATCAAAACTCAAAACCGTATTTTCAAAAATTTCACTATCCGGCTGACAACGGATTATGGTTCCGGTACCTTGAGTTTTTCCGATCACGGTCAGTTCATTACATTTTTCGCCTCTGCAAAAACTCTGGGTATAGATATGTCCCTGCCGTTTGATTTCAACCTCAAGATGACTGGTTAAGGCGTTGACAACCGATAACCCGACGCCATGCAAACCGCCTGATACTTTGTAGGCTGAATTTTCAAATTTACCCCCGGCGTGGAGTTTGGTCAAAACCAACTCAGCTCCCGAGAGTCCGGTTTCTTTATGGATATCAACCGGAATACCGCGGCCGTCATCTTCAACCGTAATTGAATCACCAAGCCCAATAACCACCTTGATTCGTTTACAGTAACCGGCCAACGCTTCATCAATACTGTTATCTACCAGTTCATAAACCAGATGATGCAAACCGGAAACATCGGTACTCCCGATATACATAGAGGGTCTTTTACGTACCGCCTCCAGTCCTTCTAAAACTTTTATCTCTTCAACGCCATAATCATTTGCCATAACTATATCATTCCTCACTTAAAGCCGCAGCTATCAACTTATCGGCATAATTCCACACATAAAATCTTCATGTTTTTCTCCCCTGATAACACAGGGCTGGGTCTTGTCGTTGATCTGTAGAACTATTTTTTCATCCGGAACTGCTTGGAGAAAATCAAGGAGATAATTTATATTAAAGCCGATCAATATCGGATCTCCCTGATAGTCCAAAGGTAAATCAGTATGACCATGACCCATTTCCGGATTATCAATAGATATTTTTAAACCATCTACCGAAAACTCCATGAATACTCCCCGGTAATGTTCCTGAGCCAGTAAATTCATCTGTCTCACGGTTGAAAGCAGGGAATTTCTATCCATAACCAGATGATGAATAAAATGTTCCGGTATCATTTTTCGATAATCCGGAAAATCACCTTGCAACATCCGCAAAATTAGAACAAAACCCTCTCCCCTTACAACCACTTCATTATTTTCAAAACCTAATTTAAGGGTCTCCGACAGGCCAAATACACTTTTAATTTCCAGTAAACTCTTTCGCGAAAAAATCTTCCTCTCTCCGAGATTTATCCGGCCGGCAATCTGATCGGTACGAGCTACTGCAACTCGGTGACCATCGGTTGCGATTAATGAAAAAAGATGGGAACCTAAATTTATCTCATTTCCTTGTGATAAAGAATCTTCCTCAGATAAGCCGTTAAGCGGATCAATCTCTAAAAAAACTCCTTGAAGATTGTATCGGGGATCGGAAATCTTGGCTATTGAAAAAATTGTTAAATCAATAAGCTGAATAAGATTGTCACTTTCAATAGTCATGGAAAGTTCTGGTATTTTGAAATCTATCTCCGGAAACTCTTCAATATCGGCACTTAGAATCTTAAAAGAACTCTTGCTATCCTCAATCGAAATTAGACTAGTTTCACTATTTTGTAAAATTATTATTTTTTCATCACTGAGACTGCGCACCAGATCATAAATTTTTCTGCCATTTAGAGAAATAGTACCACTTTTTTTAATCTCAGCACTTATGCTTCCTCGGGCACTACAATTTTGATCAAAAGCAATTATCTGGAGCTCATTTTCATTAGTTTGTAAAAGAATATTTTCAGAATTATTTAAAGAAGAAGATTTTTCAAGAATAGATTGAATTTTTTGCAAGCAACTGCTTAATTGATTACGGTTAGCAATAATTTCCATCATTTCCTCTTTTAAATAAATAATAATATAAAGATTTAAAAAAAATTAGTAATAGTAATAAAGCTTGTTAATTTGTGAAAAAGATACTTAATTATTTGATTTTTTAGAGTATTTTATGTGTTTAACATTATGGAAATTTTTGTTAACCAATAAGCCTTAGTTGTGAATATCTGCTGTATTGTTAAAAACTGCTATTTTAAGGTCGTTTGTTGATAGGTTACATATTGAAGTAAACATCTTTTCAACAATTAATTAACACTTTTATTTACTCTATGGTGAGGTTATATTATCTCTTAATTTTTCAATTGTTGTGGCAATTTTTCGGTCAAGAGAGATATCTTTTTCAATTTTTTTACAGGCATGTATGACCGTGGCATGATCTTTCCCTCCAAATTTTTTGCCTATTTCCGGGAATGAATCTTTGGTGATGGTTCTTGAGAGATACATGGCAACCTGGCGAGGGAAGACAATATTTTTAGTTCTTTTTCGAGATAACAAATCTTTGGGGCTGAGTTTGAAATTATCGGCCACTCTTTTGATAATCTCTTCTATGGTAATATTTATATCATCCAATGAGAGTATATTAAGCTCCTCAAGGGTGCTTTTAGCAAAAGGGAGATCAATTATGTCACGCTCTTTGAAAGAGGCGAGCATTGCTATGCGATTTAATGTGCCTATAATGCGACGGATATCTAGATTAGATAGATGATCAGCGAGGAAAAAGGCAACATCTTTTTTTAAAGGGATATTTTCCTGTTTTGCCTTGGTTAGTAGAATGGCGACCAGAGTCTCTTTGTCGGGAGGCTGAATATCGGCAATCAGACCCATCTGAAAACGCGACCGCAGACGGCTTTCTAGATTGGGAATATCGTTGGGCAGCAGGTCGCTGGTCATGACAACCTGTTTCTGGTTTCTTTCCAAGGTATTAAAGGTGTGAAAAAATTCCTCTTCAGTACTGGTTTTACCGGCAATAAATTGGATATCATCAATCAGAAGAATATCTATTTGGCGATATTTATGACGAAATTCAGCCATTTTTTTTTCCATAAGGGCGTCGACCATTTCGTTGGTGAAATCTTCTGAAGTGACATAGCATATATTGATATCTGGTTTTTGTGCTTTGGCATAGTTACCGATAGCATTGAGAAGATGGGTCTTCCCCAAACCGGGTACACTGTAGATAAATAATGGATTATAGCTCATTCCGGGTTGCTTGGCCACTGAGAGTGCGGCAGCATGGGAGAATTGGTTGGGCGATCCAACGACAAAATTTTCAAACGTAAATTCCGGTTTAAGATTGTCGAAAAGTTGAGATTTAGGATGATTTATTTCAGGAACAGGCGAAGTTTTTTTTACGTATGGTTTTTTCTTTTTACTGATTAATGTTTTAACAGTAAGCGGAGTGTTGTCGATTAAAGATGCGATTCGGGAGAAAATATCTGTATGGTTATCCCGAACCCACTCCTTGGTAAAGCCATTGGGAAATTCAATTAAAATATTGCTGTCAGTTCGCTCTTTTAACTCTATATCTTTGAAAAAAGATTTAAAATCTCGTTCACTGACCTCATTCTGGACTTGTTCAAGAAGCTGGGACCAGAACTTTTCATTATCCATAAAAATTTTTTCCAATTATTTAGGAGAATACTTGATAATACCCTAAATATTTTATTAATTAGTTGTAATTTTAAGTGTTTATAAGAACAATTGAGGGAATCAAATATAACAGATTATTATATCAGAATTGACTGCTTTTGACAATAGCAAAGTTTTGTTGTAGAAGGTGCGGCTTATCACACGTTTATGCTAGCTAAATTTTTGTATTAGAAGGTTAATTTATGGCTGATTTTTTTTTAATAGTACTATTTTTAGCAGCAGTCTGTGCTGATTTTTGTTGTGGTGATGTAATTTTTAGAAATTTTCATCCGGTTATCGGGATTGGCAGTTTGATAACTGGATTAGAAAAATTGATCTATCCGGTCGAAGAGAACCGGAAAAAAGAGTTACTTTCCGGTTTTTTCCTGACCATAGTAGTGGTTGTAACATGTTATATTGTGGTTAAGGCGGGACTTTATGCAAGTTCATCTCTTGGGGCCATTTTTTATTACCCGTTTTATTTCTATCTCGCCTATGCTGCGATCGCCTGCGGCGGGCTTGCATCTGAAGCAAAAAATGTTCTAAAAACCATGCAAAATGATGGCCTCATAGAGGCTCGAGTGGTTTTAGCCAGGATTGTTGGCCGGGAAACAGATACGTTAGAGGAGGATGATATCTATCGGGCCGTAATAGAGACTGTTGCGGAAAATTTCAGTGATGGAGTAATTGCCCCGATTTTCTATTTTATATTGGGTGGACTTCCTTTGGCTTGGGCCTATAAAGCGATAAATACTTTGGATTCGATGTTGGGTTATAAAGATCGACGCTATCTCTATTTTGGTCGCAGCGCCGCATATCTGGATGATATAGCAAATTATATTCCGGCTCGTTTAAGTGGTGTAGTGATTCTTGCCGCAGCCTTTCTTCAAGGTCTTGATTGGCGTTCAGGTTGGCGTATCCTCTATCGTGACCGGCGTGCCCATACCAGTCCAAACTGTGGTTATCCGGAAGCGGCGATGGCGGGTATTCTAGGTCTTCGATTAGGTGGTGATAATCACTATCATGGTCAGTTGATAAAGAAACCATTTATTGGAGATGCACTTGAGCCGGTTTCTCAATTACACGTATCACGAGCGATTAAAAATCTCTATTTAAGTTCAGCGATCTTTGTGGTTATTATGGTTTTAATTTGGATAATATTGAAATGAAACAGACTGTTACAATGGCGGTTCATGGTGGAGAAGTTTTTAGATTGGCGGCTCAAGCCGGAATTGAACCTGAAAATATCATCGATTTTTCGGCTAATATAAACCCTTTGGGTTTGCCGCCCGGTGTCGATAAAGAGTTGCACGATGGTCTTAGAAATCTGGCTAATTACCCGGAAATTGGGGCTGAAAGTTTATGTCGTTGCGTGGCTGAGCGCCACAATTTAGACGTTGACAATGTTGTTGTCGGCAATGGATCAAGCGCTCTTATTTATCTTTTGACTCGCGTCTTGAAGCCGCAAAAAGCTCTAATTTGGGCCCCATCTTTTACCGAATATGAGCGGGCTTTAAGCCAGGTGCAGTGTCAAGTCACAAATTTTAATATTTGGCACCCAAACAAGCAACTCTCTTTAGATGAAATTATAAAATCAACTGTTGCCATGCAACCCGACATGGTTTTTATCTGTAATCCCAATAATCCAACCGGGGTTCTGTGGTCGATTATGGAGTTGGAAAAGATTGTCTCAGCTTACCAAAAAGTTGGGATAATTTGTGTTCTCGATGAGGCATTTATAGATTTTGTCGGGATCAAATCATCTTTTGCCGCCCGGGTAAATGATTTTGATAACCTGATTGTTTTGCGGTCGCTGACTAAAATTTATGCCTTGGCCGGGCTTCGTTGTGGATATCTGTTGAGTGGTCATTCTATAAACAGTCACTTGGGCCGTTTTCTGGAGCCCTGGAGTATCAATTCTTTAGCACTTAAGGCAGCTATTGCCGCTCTGGAGAATGATCAGGAATTTATCAGGCAGACGATTTCATTTATCGGGGAGCAACGTGACTATCTCTATAAAGAGTTGCAGAAAATCGAATTTCTTAGATCTTTTCCAAGCCATGCTAACTATATTTTGACTAAGCTTGATAATGGTATAGATGGGGAGGAGGTGCGTCGTTATCTCTTTTCGAGTGAGAGAATTCTGGTTCGACTTTGCGGTGATTATGTCGGACTTGGTCAGAATTATCTGCGTTTTGCAGTAAAAGGGGAAGATGATAATCGCAAACTAATTAAAACTTTACAAAGGTTTAAGGCTATTTAATAATCTACAGTTCCATCACTGATGAACTCGTAAAAAGACACGGGATGGCTAAGTAAAAATTTCGATAGACAAGATGTTGTGGTTTTCCAGGCGCGAGACCATACATGTAGTATGTCGAGTGTCTGGAGATAGTATGTCGAGTGTCTGGAGAAACACAACAACGCAGGATATCGGAACTTTTTACGACGCCATCATTACTCATTTGTTGCGTTTTTTTTGAAGTGGAACTCTACCCGGCGGTTTTTAGCTCGGTTTTCCGGGGTGTCATTGGCAACCAGCGGTCTGGTATCGGAATGGCCAACCGCCATCATGCGTTTTGCCGGAATGT
>JAGGWR010000129.1 GCA_021163445.1 Candidatus Tharpella aukensis | reverse complement strand
TGGTTGGCCGGTCGCTTACGTCCGCTTGATGAAAAGGCGGCTGAACGGGCGGCAATGATGAGCTCGCTGATCGATGATACGATCGATGAAGTCAGGAGTATTGCCTTACGCCTGCGCCCAGGTATTCTTGATGATCTGGGTTTGGTCGAAGCTTTGGAATGGTATGCCGCAGATTTTGAAAGGCGAACCGGGATTACCTGTACTTTTGCGGTTGAAGGGGTTATTCCTGTCATCAGTGATACCTTGGCAACTGCGGCCTATCGCATATCTCAGGAGGCTTTGACCAATGTTGTTCGTCATGCGGCGGCGGATCAAGTCTCCTTGTCTCTGGAGGCCGAAGACTCTTTGCTTATTTTAACCGTGGAGGATTATGGTCGCGGTTTTATCCTTGATGATTTGGTCGGGGTTGCGGGTCTCGGAGTTGCAGGTATGCGGGAACGAGCGGTTCTGGTTGGTGGCTCTCTGGAGGTTATCTCGCAGCCCAATCAAGGGACCATAGTTGTATTTAGGGCTCCATTAAAGTGGGATGAAAAATCATGATAAAAGTGCTTTTAGCTGATGATCATGCAATTGTTCGGGCCGGTCTGGTCCGAATTGTTGAGGATAGTGGAGATGTTGAGGTCGTGGCCGAAGCCAGCGATGGGCGCGAAGCCGTCCGTTTGGCTTTAAAATATCCACCTGATGTTGCGATTATCGACATCTCAATGCCGGGCCTGGATGGTCTTGAGGTGGTGGCGCAGTTGTTAACATCTTACCCGGAATTGCCGATTATTATCCTGACGATGCATGAAGAGGAGCAGTATGTAATCAGAGCGATCGAGGCCGGAGTCATGGGTTATGTGACTAAGCGTTCGGCTCCTGAACAGCTGGTTTTGGCCATTCGCAAGGTTTATGACGGGGCTCGATATCTAAGTGAAGAAGCGGTTGAGATGCTGGCTTTGCGACTAGCTAAAGGGGTTGCCGGAAAATCTCCGCTTGATTCGTTGTCGACTCGGGAATTACAGGTTTTGCGGCAGCTGGCTTTAGGGCAAAACAATCATGAAATTGCTGATGCCTACAATATAAGTGTAAAAACCGTCGATACCTATCGTTCTCGTCTCTTGAAAAAGCTTAATTTACGTAACAATGCTGAACTGTCTCGTTTCGCTATTCATAATCACCTGATCGAACCTTAACCTTTAACCTTTTCTGTAAAAAAAATTCTTACAAAACTTTCAGAAATAGTCGACTTGTTTATCCGCCTTTTCTTTGCTATTAGGTTAGTTAATGAAACTAGGTTTTAGATGTTCGTTATGGTAGCGGCATGATAAAATAAACCTTAAATTTAGTAGATGGGAGAAAAAAGATGAAAAAAAGTAAGCTTTTAGTATTCAGTCTGGTCGTGGCCGTGGCGCTGATGGCGTTCGCGACAGTCTCTGTCGCGGGCCCTGTTGTGATCAAGTTTTCGCACGTAGTTGCGGAAAACACCCCTAAAGGTCAGATGGCCAACAAGTTTAAAGAGCTTGTCGAAAAACGTTTGCCTGGTAAGGTTGAGGTCGAGGTGTTTCCTAATTCCCAGCTTTTTGGTGACAATAAAGTTCTGGAAGCAATGCTTTTAGGTGATGTTCATCTGGCATGTCCGGCGCTCTCAAAATTTAAAAAGTATACTAAAAGCCTGCAGCTCTACGATCTGCCTTTTCTTTTCAAAGATATGGATGCGGTCGGTACTTTTCAGAGTGGCCCTTACGGACAGAAAATGTTGATGTCTTTAAAGAGCAAAGGGCTCATTGGTTTAGGTTATCTGCATAATGGTCTTAAGCAGTTGTCAGCCAGTTCGCCTTTGCGGGTTCCGGCTGATGCGAAAAAGAAAAAATTCCGTATTATGAGCTCTGATGTTCTGGCGGCTCAGTTTGAGGCGGTTGGTGCGATGCCTTTGAAGAAACCTTTCTCCGAGGTTTTCACCCTTTTGCAGACCAAGGCAATTGATGGCCAGGAGAACACTTGGTCCAATATCTACTCCAAGAAATTTTTTGAAGTTCAACCCTATATCACTGAGTCTAATCACGGTTTGCTTGACTACATGGTTGTCACCTCGGCCGAATTCTGGAAGGGGTTGCCGGGAGATCTGCGAACTGAGATCAAGAAGGCGTTAGACGAAGCAATTGCTTTTGGTAATACGGTTGCAGCTCAGAAATCGGTTGATGATCGCCAGAAGATTATCGATTCCAAACGTTCCACAGTGTTGGAACTTACCGATGCTGAACGTCTGCTCTGGGTCGAGAAAATGAAGCCGGTCTGGAAGAAATTTGAAGGCCAGATTGGTAAAGATTATATTGATGCTGCAATCGCCGCCAATAAGTAAAGTTTTCTTGATTGATTTCACGGGCCTTGAATATTTGAAGGCCCGTGTTTTTTGCTATTATACCAAGTTTTATTATCCCGGGTTTTATTGTTCCGGGTTAGAGGTTTTAGCCTATGTTTAGCCGGATTATCAGTAGTCTGGAAGAGACGATTATTTGTGTTCTTCTAGCGGTTACGACCATCCTGGTTTTTGT
>JAGGWR010000010.1 GCA_021163445.1 Candidatus Tharpella aukensis | reverse complement strand
TATACTTCGACAAAAGGGGAACCGGAAACCGCCGCCGATTTGAACGCTATTGCCTGCGGCGTTGGAGGCCCTTCGGGTGGCTCTGGAACACTCGTTTCACCTGTTGGAGCAGATGTGTCAGGTTCATCAGGAGATTTAGGCCCTTGCGGAGAAGAACCCGAACCGGAACCAGAGGCACCGCCACTATTGATCAAGACCGGAATTCCGGAGATGGTAACCCCGGCCGGACCAATAACTATAAAACCACCGCCGGCTTTCAAGGTAATGCTCAGACCGGCTTCGATTACTACATTCATACCCGCCTTCAAATGAATCTCCATACCCGCGTCAAGGGCATGCTTCATTCCCACCTTTTCCTGTCTATCCATACCCACTTCCAAGGATAAGGTACCATCAATTACTTCGTTCTGGTCACCAGAAACCCGGAGATGGTTAGAGCCACTGATATCACGTAAACAATGCTGACGGATGATTTGATGAAAGTCATTACCGACCAACTCCTTCAAATCATTCTTGACCCTGATATCCTGGTCTCTCTCGGCCTGGATATAGAGTTGCTCAATACCAATTTTATCTTCAAATCGAATCTCATTAAAATTATCCGGGTCTCCGCCTTCAGAACTGTGTGTTTTAAAACCACTGCGGGTCGCATTAGCGGGTAACTCATAAGGCGGCATATTATCGTTATTATGAAGCCGCCCGGTAATCACCGGGCAATCGGGATCACCCTCAAGAAATTCTACTATTACCTCCTGGCCGATACGCGGCAGATAGTAGCCGCCCCATTTATTGCCGACCCAGACCTGGGAGACCCGAATCCAGCAGGAGCTGCTTTCGTCCGCCTTACTATAGCGATCCCAATAAAACATTACTTTAACCCGGCCATATTTATCGGTATGAATTTCCTCTCCAACAGGACCCACAACTACGGCTGTCTGGGGGCCTTGAACCACCGGTTTAGGGGTTGTGCGAGCAGAACGATAGGGTTGTTGGCTGGGGATCGCGGTAAAAAAAACGCTGAAGACATTCTCGCCCCCACCCGGAGTCCAAGTATAAGAATCCGACTGAAGTTGGTAACGGGTTGCTGTTATCATGAATTTTCGGCCTTTATCATGATGTTTCCCCTCCAGAGTAAAGAGACTGCCGGCTGCCACTCCCCGTACATTAGCCTCGGCCTCAACTTGTTCATGCATTACCTGTATCTCTTCAATCCGCCGCTGAGCATAGGCTTCGCCATCGCCAATATCCTGATAGTCTCCGGGGAAATCAAAGATTTCCAGCTTTGCTGCCGTATGATCACGGATTATCGATGACTTAACCTGGAGATTCGCTTTGGGACGAGTGAAATCGTAATCATCGAGGACATAGGTTCCGGAACCGATCTCTTTGCTTATCTGCAAACTGCTTATTACACCCAATTCTGATTCCTGATCCGGGTTATAGGCAATTTTTTCATATCCTGGAAAAGGATCATGAGCACTTACGGAATCCGCCAAGACCATAATATGTTTATCATTTTCATGTTTAAAAAAGTAATAGATACCTTCCTGTTCGAGAATTCGACTAATAAAGTTGAAGGCTGTCTCCCGATACTGAACGCAATATTTCCACTCCCGATAGCTCGCAGTAAGACGCTCCTCAAAATCAGAAAAACCATAATAGCGAAAAACATCCTTGACGATATCCGGCACAGTCTTATTTTGAAAAATACGACAATCCGCCGTACGGGTCAGAAACCAGAGCCACGGTTGCAGCGTAGCCTGGTAGACGGTATACTCATCCTCCTGGCCAACCTGGCTGAAACGACTGACATGCCCATTAAAATAACGTTGCCCTCCTCCAGGCAAATTCAGCCGTACCGTCATCTTTTGTCCCAGCATATCACTAAGATTCAACTGCGGCTGCTCACTGTAAAGCTCAATCTCAAAACTGAAAAGACGGCCCAATTCTTCACTTACAGTCATGCTCCGAAACAACAGAACATCATCCCCTAACGGGGTTGCTACTTCGACTTCTCGATGTTCTTGTGTGCTGCCCATAACGCCATCCCGCAGTAGAATTTACTATTTTTGTTTCATGCTTATGGATGTTCCCGCAATAGAAACATGAATTGTTGTGGTTTTGTGGGGCTCAACCATAACTAAAGCCCTCCACCGGCCTCCTTGATGCAGACGAAAAGCCGCCAAAGCCGCAATAGTTTTGACCGTATCAAGAGGTTCAAATTCAATAAATTTTTTATCGTATGGACTGAGCAAAATTTCCTGACGATAAACCAGATCATCTCCCAACACCTGTTTATCATTTTCGTACAGTGAGAGAAAATCAGCCTCGTTAAATTTATCCGGTGATTTTAACTGGTAAAACCGAATCACTATCGGGGCAGATTTTTTCCTGATATCAAGATTTACAGTTGCAGACGTCTCGATTGCCAGTATTATTCGGGTTGGTGCCGGAGCCAAGATACCTTTGCTACACGCCGACAAACCCAAAATAAAACAACCAAAACAAACAATAAGAACCAAGTATTTATGTCTGATCATGACACCTCTCCCATCCTGTTTTTAGCTGAATGTATAAGTAAAATCACCATCAGACATGCTGATATGAACCTGTTCGATTGACTGGCCATCAACCATGAATCTGAGGATTTCCCGGCTCGCCGTCGGCAAGATAGTGTTGGTCAGAATCGCATCGATCATACGACCACCACTCTCAAGTTCGGTACAACGGTCGACAATAGTTTCCACAACTTCATCATCGTAAGAGAAAGGGATATCGTAATTATCAACAATTCGCTTCTCAATTCGGGCAAGCTGTAAACGCACGATGGTTGCGATCACCTCTTGACTGAGTGGGTAGTAAGGAATGGTTACAATGCGACCTAATAGTGCCGGTGGGAAAACTTCAAGCAGTGGTTTTCTTAAGGCTCTGGCACACCCTTCAGAAGTCGGCATTAATTCAGGATCTTTGCACATATCCATAAGTAAATCACTACCGACGTTGGTGGTCAGCAGGATCAGAGTATTCTTGAAATCGATAAAGCGCCCCTCACCATCCTCCATGAAGCCCTTATCAAAAACCTGAAAAAAGATTTCGTGAACATCGGGATGGGCCTTTTCCACTTCATCCAACAGGATAACACTATATGGTTTACGCCGCACCGCTTCGGTAAGTCGGCCACCTTCACCATAACCGACATAACCGGGAGGCGCACCTTTCAAAGTTGATACGGTATGGGCTTCCTGGAACTCGCTCATATTAATTGTAATCAGGTTATGCTCGCCACCGTAAAGAGCCTCGGATAAGGCCAGGGCGGTTTCTGTTTTCCCCACCCCTGAAGGTCCGGCCAGCATAAAGACACCGATGGGTTTCTGGGGATTATCAAGATGGGCCCTGGAGGTCTGAACGCGTTTGCTAATCATTTCGAGAGCATGTTGTTGTCCAATGATCCGCTGACCCAGGGTCTCTGACAGGTGTAAAATTGCATCAATTTCATTCTTGACCATCCGACCCACCGGTATTCCGGTCCAGTCTCCTACCACAGTTGCTACGGCCTGGGCATCAACGGTAGGCAAAATCATCGGCCGTTCTCCCAAGATATTCTGCCATTCGAGCTGGCGCTGACGCAATTCCGCCAATAAAATTTCAGCCGTTTTACCATCATCATTCTCCGGCCCTGGTACTACCGTCGTCTCTTCCTGACTCTCCCCATCAGCTCCATTCGCCCTATCATCGGCCACCTGATTAAGTGACTGCAACCGCCTACTAAGCCCCAGAATTTCATCTACAAGTTTCAATTCCGTTGACCATTGTTCGTCAAGCCCTGCCAACCGCTCGTTTTCGTCCTCCAATGACGCGACAATCGCAGCTTTTCGTCCATCATCATGGGGATTAATAATTTCTTCCCGCTGAAGAATTTCAAGTTCCGTTTTAAAACTTCTGATCCGGTTCCGGCAATCTTCGACTTCGGCGGGCACCGCCACCTGGCTGATCGAAACCCTTGCACAAGCCGTATCAAGCAGGCTGATCGCCTTGTCCGGCAACTGTCGATCAGGAATATATCGGCGCGATAAGTTGACGGCAGTCTCTAAGGCATCGTCCATAATCTGCACCTTATGATGATTTTCCATAACCGAGACCATAGAGCGCATCATACCCAAAGCCTGTTCGTCATCCGGCTCATCAACCTTGACTACCTGAAAGCGGCGGGTCAAAGCCGGGTCTTTTTCAATATATTGTTTGTATTCGCGCCAAGTGGTTGCCGCAATCGTCCGCAACGTGCCCCGGGCCAGCGCCGGTTTTAACAGATTGGCTGCATCGCCAGCCCCGCCACCGGCGCCGCCGGCCCCGATAAGAGTATGGGCCTCATCAATAAATAGAATAATCGGCTTTTCCGAAGACTGTACTTCATCAATTACCTGCCGCAAACGCTTTTCAAACTCACCTTTAAAACTAGCCCCAGCCTGTAACAGACCGATATCCAGTGATCGCAGGGTTACCCCGCGTAATGGCGGTGGGACATCACCTGCAGCAATCCG
>JAGGWR010000162.1 GCA_021163445.1 Candidatus Tharpella aukensis | reverse complement strand
TGATTGTCACCAAACCCGAGGTGCCGCCGTACTCATCAACAGCCACTGCGATATGGATACCTTTGATGCGAAATTCCTGGAGCAGTTCCTGAACCTTTTTGGTTTCAGGAACAAAGTAGACCGGCCGTATGATATCGCGCGGGTGAATTTGGCTTAAGTCCTGATCTAGGTGCTTGAGAATGTCTTTGGCATAGAGAATGCCGATAACCTGGTCAAGATTGTCGTGAAAAATCGGGTAGCGGGAGAAACCTTGGCTGGTGATTGTCTCAAGTTCTTCGAGGATGCTGTGATCGGCTTCAATCGCCGCAAACTCAGTACGCGGAACCATCACCTCCTGAACCTGGGTCTCCTTGAGTTGGATTACACTGCTCAGCATCTCATGGGTGTCATCGGTGATAACCCCGGTCTCGCCGCTGGCATTGATAATCTCGAAGAGCTCTTCTTCGGTCGGCGGCGGCTCATGCTCGCCCTGCAACAGTCCCTTCAATCGATCCAGCAGACCTTTCTCTTTATCACTCAATTATGCCTCCTCACTAATTGTGATAAGCTCAGAATAAAACTTGTTACCAGGTTAAGTCAAGTATAATTGAAGCTGGTGAGGATAAATTTACGAAAAACGATTAAAGCTTGCCGTTTTTTTTGTGAAAATGATATATATTGATGGATGGTTGGATTGTTGTCTACTATATAAGTTACAGAATAAGTTACAGAGGGTAGCGGCGAACTTTGCTTCGCCCTCAGTAACCGGGGTCAGAACTGAAGGTCTGACCCCACATCGAGATAGTTTGTACAAACTGTCGGGATTGGGGTCATTGCTGGCACAAGGTGCATCAGCACCCCGTTTATGTGTCAAACTATCTCGATGTGGGGTCATATCTCCAGGCCGGGCTTCAGCCCGTGACGGGCTGAGCTGCGCTGTGAGCGAAGTGAGGAAGTACTCTTGGGGTGTGTCCCCCTCGAAGCCGGGCGAAGCCAAAATAACAACCTAACCGCTTTTAACTTAAAGCGGTTTGATGAACAGTTATATCTCAAATTAAAACAAGGAAACCTTTTTTGAACCCTGTTGATAAATATAAAAATGTTCTGATTATTCGTTTAAGTGCAATTGGCGATGTGTTACGTACCTTGCCGGCGATTAATGCTTGGCGTGAACGTTATCCTGAAACCAGGTTTACCTGGCTGGTTGAACCTGCCGCCGCCTCAGTGCTCGAAGGGCACGTTGCCCTTGACCGGGTTTTGATCTTTGAACGCGGGCTTTTCAGCAGTTTCTTGCGCTCTCCTAAACGCCTGCTAAGCGGCTTAAGCTCACTTTTTATATTGCTTGGTGAACTCCGTTCGGGAAAATTTGATCTGGTTGTCGATTTTCACGGGATTTTAAAAAGTGGCCTTTTTGCCTGGCTCAGCGGCGTGCCGGAGCGGGTCGGCTTTGCCCGGCCGGATGCCAAAGAGGGCTGCCACCGTTTTTACACCCGTCAGTTTAAACCTGCAAGTTCGGAACTTAATCGGGTCGAACGGGCTTTGGCTCTGGTAGAATTTATTGGGGTTAAGATTGAGGGGCCGGTCAGTTATCAATTGCCGGTAACCGTTGCTAATCAAGAGCGTGCGGCAGAGTCTTTGGCAGGTCTTGAAAAACTGGCGGCGGCCGGGCCGATTATTGCCCTCCATCCCGGCAGCAGTCCCAAAACCGCTTATAAACGCTGGCATCAAAATGGTTACGTCGGCTTGATTAATGCTCTGGTTGAAAAACTTGGGGCCCGGGTTATTTTGACTTGGGGGCCGGGTGAACGGGAGACGGTTGAACTGATAGCTGGAAATCTACGGGTGCCGGTGGTGGTCGCGAAACAAACCTCATCCCTGCTTGAACTTGCCGCTATATTTGCAGCCTGTGACCTCTATGTCGGCGGTGACACCGGCCCTATGCATCTTGCCGTCGCCGTGGATACCCCGGTGGTAGCCATCTTCGGACCAACTCACCCTCAGGTCAATGCTCCCTGTGGGGCCCCCTATCGTCTTGTTCGCCACCCTTTACCCTGCAGTCCCTGTCGCAAACGCTCCTGCAAAAGCCATCTCTGCCTCGAAGCCATCGGCTGGCGCCGGGTCTTTTCAGAAGTTGAAGATTTGCTTGGCGAAATGTAATTATTCAGCGTAATTGGAGAAGCACTGTATATTGATCAATTTCAGCAGATTATGAGGATATAGCCTGATTCTCTGAAGGAAATCAGGATTGTGTCCTCAGAAGTTGCGTCCCCATAATTTGCGGGTTAGCTGAATAGTTATCTTTTATGAAGGTTTTGTGACAAACGTCAAAGTGTTGACGGATTATTTATTAGTTAGATATAAAGTTATTTTCTTTTTTCCTGGTTAGTGGTAGTGTTTTTTGCGGTAGAGCTAGTTGGGAATGCGGCTGGCATAATCATTGCTGGTTAAGTTTTTGGAATATTAGTGACTTACAGGTTGTTTTCTTGTTTTTTTAACAAAACATGGTCAAAGAAGTCAAAAGAGTTAAAGTAGTCGAAGGAGCGAACCCCTTGGACCCCTTCGACTTTTCAGACCTTTTCGACTCATCTTTTAGCTCAGGTTTGAGAAGCTAATGGATTTTGCAACGATTTTAGGTGTTATTTCTGCTTTCTCCCTAGTTATTGCAGCAATTGCTACGGGTGGTGGAACCCTGGTTTTCTGGAACCTGCCATCTCTGTTGATTGTTGTTGGTGGAACCTTTGGCGCGACCCTGATAAGCTATCCTTTGAGTGAGTTTACCAGTCTGTTACGCTATTTAAAGAATGCGCTATTTAAAGATCGCCTGTCTTTGAGTGAAAATATTGAGATCTTGGTACAGCTTGTGCGGGAGTCGCGTAAAGAGGGGATTCTGGCTCTTGAAAATCGTAGTAATGACATGGCTCTTGATCCTTTCCTGCGCCAGGGTTTGGTCTATTTAGTTGACGGTCTAAAAGCTGACATGATTGAGGATATTTTACTTCTTGATATGGAAAGTACTCGGGAGCGTCATGAATTGGGAGCCCATATTTTTATGACAATGGGAACTATTGCCCCGGCTATGGGGTTGGTTGGGACTTTGATTGGTCTGGTGCAGATGCTGCAAGCCATGGATGACCCAGCCAGTATCGGGCCAGCCATGGCGATTGCCCTGTTGACCACTTTCTACGGTGCTGTGCTGGCAAACTTTATCTTTTTACCGTTGGCGGGGAAATTGCGTCGTCGTAGTCAACGTGAGCTTTTTTTAAGAAGATTGATTACCGAGGGTATTGTTGCTATCGCGCGCGGTGACAATCCTCAAGTAGTGCAATATCGTTTGGATTCTTTTTTACCTCCGACCTGGCGTAAAGGGTTTCGGGTTGCGATTTCAAGCGAGAAGGGGCGCTGATGGCTCATTCCGGTTTACCCTCAGCTTTATCGAATGGTGCCGAGAATGCGGCACTGGCTCCCTTGATGGCATCCTTAAGTTTGATTTTGATCGCCTTCTTTATCTTGTTCTATTCGATGACCGTGATTGATGAGAGTAAAAAGGTTGTGGCTGTAGGTTCTTTGCAGGGTAGTTTTGGTTATCTTGATGGTGGCCGGGAGAGTGAAATTGCGAAAACCCCTGAAGCGCAACTGTTAAGTAACCCTTTGGTCAAAGAGCGGGCGGCGGATCTTCAGGCCAGATTAAACAGCTATATGCAGCGTCGAGGACTTAAATCAAGTGATGTGAAGGTTTTTGCCCAGGATCAAGGGGTTGATATCTCTCTAGCTCACCGTCTGCTTTATCTTCCGGGATCGGCGAGTTTGAGTCCTGAAGGTGAAGCCTTGATCTTGAAGGTCGCGGTTCTGTTTAAAAGTTTGCGTCAGGTACGTTTTGAGTTGTTTGACTACACAAGTGAAAGCCGTAAAAAAACTTCAGCGACCCTGAATGGTCTTTCTCTGGCCGCTGTGCGGGCAGCAGAACTTTATCGTTTTTTTGTGTTGCGGGGCGGTTGGTCCGGCGATGTTGTGCGCGCTTTCGGTCGGGTTGCTAAACCGGATTCCGCTGCAGGCGAGCACCTTCTGGTAAGAGTCATTGGCGGGATTCCGGTTTATGATGAAAAAAAAGAGAGAAAAATTAGGGTTGGTGACTTTACTTTCTAATTGTTGGGGTGAGAGGGGATAATGTCTTTGGCCCGGCGAAAAAAGATGATCAGGGTTCAGACTCTACCGCCCGCTAGCGATGGTTGGATGGTAACCTTGTCGGATATGCTTTTATTGTTGCTGACTTTTTTTGTTTTGCTGATTTCAATGTCCTCTTTTGATCAGGGTTTGTTGACCGAAGTTTTCGGGGGGCCTCGTCCGGGATCAAGTGGGGTTCTGAATCGGGGGGCCGGCATTCCAATAGTTATCCCGATTGAGGAAGTGCCGAAAGATCTCCGGGAACGGGATGATTTGGCTTTATACCGGAGACTTTCAGAGCCGCTGTCCCGGTTGCTTGAT
This sequence comes from Candidatus Tharpella aukensis, assembly GCA_021163445.1. GTDB lineage: Bacteria > Desulfobacterota > Anaeroferrophillalia > Anaeroferrophillales > Tharpellaceae > Tharpella > Tharpella aukensis. The sequence goes on along the minus strand of JAGGWR010000162.1, from coordinate 1,717 downwards.
GTTTTCGAACGGCGCCTCGGTAAAGCTTTGCTCAGGGTTGATGTGATTGACGGCAATCTTGAGTTGGAAATTATGAGTGACAAGCTTTTCGGAACCTTAGATGACACTTTGAAAACTCAAGGAGAAGATGTGTTGCGTCAGTTTGGAAGTTTTCTTAAATCCTGGCGCGGGATTATTGAGATTGAGGTCTATACAGATAATTTCCCATTACAAACATCTCGTTTTACCGATAATAATGTTCTTGCCGCCTGGCGCGGGGAGCGTCTGGTGGTTGCTTTAGCGGAAAACGGAATTGAACGCACACGAGTTTTATTAGCAGCTTATGGAGCCGATCGTGCCGTGGTCGTTAATGATACCCCAAAACATCGCCGACGCAATCGCAGGATAGTGTTGCGCTTGCCGGGTTGGCTGCAAACCGTCGAGAAAACTGGTTGAGTTTGTAAAAAGTCCATTAACAGATTATTTGCGGAGGAAGAAAGTGGCAAAAAAAAAGGATAATGATGCGGAAGCCGTAGAAGAGGGTGCAGAAGGCAAAAAATCAAAAAAAGGTCTTTTGATTATCATTATTATTGCAGTTTTGCTGCTTGGTGGCGGGGGCTTTGGTGCTTACTGGTTTTTGTTACGAACTCCGCCTCCAACGGCGGAAGAATTAGCAGAAATCGAAGCGGCTAAAACCCCGGAGCCTGTAATTTTGCCGGTTTTTGCTTTAAAGCCGTTTGTTGTCAACCTGGCGGATAAAAAGCGGCGTTATCTTAAAGTGACAATGAAACTTGAACTTAGTAACGAAGAGTTACTGGAAGAGATTGATAAACGTCGGGCCCAGCTCAGAGATGTGGTGCTGACCCTGTTAAGTTCCAAAACGGCGGCGGAAATAGGTACCATGGAGGGCAAGTTTTTGCTGCGTCAGGATATTATCAAACGGGTTAATGTCAGCCTGGTTACCGGTAAGGTGACCAAGGTATATTGGGAAGAGTTCGTTATACAATAGATGATGGCGTCGTAAAAAGTTCCGATATCCTGCGTTGCACCCCAAGGGCACTTCCTTCGGGCGTTGTCGGTTCTCCAGACACTCGACATACTACATGTATGGTCTCGCGCCTGGAGAAACACAACATCTTGTCTATCGAAATTTTTACTTTGCCATCCCGGTTTTTTTTACGAATTCATCAATGGTTAATGGTCAGTAGAAAATTGACCGCTGCTTTATCGGAGTAGGTTTTTTTATGAGTCAGGTTCTGTCACAGGATGAAATTGATGCTCTGTTGCAAGGGGTTGGTGGCGGTGAAGTTGAAACCGAGACCGATGAGCCGCCTGATGATGATGAGATTCAAGCGTATGATTTGACCAGTCAAGAGCGGATTATTCGGGGGCGGATGCCGACTCTGGAGATTATTAATCAGCGTTTTGCCCGGGTCTTTAGAACTTCGCTCTCAACCTTACTGCACAAAGTAATTGATGTTACTCCTCTGGTTTCCGATATGATGAAATTCGGAGAGTTTTTGAAAACAATTCCAGTGCCGGCCAGTATCCATCTATTTAAAATGGAGCCCTTGCGGGGGATGGCCCTGGTTATTGTTGAGAGCAAACTGGTTTTTTCTTTGATCGATATGTTTTTCGGCGGCGGCGGCCGAGATACGGTCAAGGTTGAGGGTCGTGATTTTACGGCTATTGAGGAGCGGGTTGTGCGCAAGGTGGTGGAAGCCGCCCTGGTCTGTAT
>JAGGWR010000088.1 GCA_021163445.1 Candidatus Tharpella aukensis | reverse complement strand
TCAAGGGGCCCTCATGAAGCCTCCGGCTCTGCCGGTGCGAGCTGTCACTGATGGGTAATGTAACCACATGACTGAACAAAAAAATATTCTCTTTGTAGACGATGAGAAGAGTGTTTTGCGCTCTTTGCGCCGGGCTTTTATCAACAGCGGTCACAAGCTCTATTTCGCTGATTCCGGCGAGCTTGGTCTCAAGATGCTGGCCGCCGGTAAAGGCAAGATTGATATGGTTTTAAGTGATATGCGGATGTCGGGCATGGATGGTTATACTTTTCTTAAAGAGATTAGGGAAAAATATCCTCAGGTTATCCGCTTGATCTTAAGCGGTTTTGTCGAGGAGTCTTTTGTCTACAAGGCCTTGATCGATGGTTCGGCTAAAACCTATCTCGCTAAACCATGGAATACTCGTGAATTGATCGAGTTGGTCAGTAGTCTGATTGAGATTGAAGAGACGTTGAAGAGTAAGAACCTTATGGAGGTGATCAATACGGTTGGTGAATTGCCGACGTTGCCGAAAATTTATCATCAGGTGATGGCGCTGATCGATGCTGATGCCGATTTTGACAAGATTGTCGCGGTCATTGAAAATGATCCGGCGATGACGGCCAAGGTGCTCCAGGTTGCCAATTCCGCCTTTTTCAAGAGCGGTACCGCCTCCTTGAAAAGAGCATCCGTCTTTATAGGGCTCATGGCATTAAAGGATATTGTTGCCGGCAGTGCGGTTTTTCAGGCTCTTGGTGCGGTCGACTCAGGCCCCTACTCAATTGAATCGATCTGGGAACATGCGGTTGCCTGTAACGGCCTGGTCAGCGAGATGTATGATATCATTCATGATGAAAAAATTCCTGAGGATGTCGCTTCGGTCGGGCTTTTGCATAATGTCGGGCTTTTGGTGATGCTTAAATATTTCGCTGATGATCTGGTTAAAATAACCGCTTTGCAAAAACAGCATCCCGAGCTTGATCCGGTTCAGTTGGAAAAGGAGGTCTTAGGGGTCGATCATGCTCGGCTCGGGGCCTACCTTCTGAACTGGTGGAATATGCCTTATCCTATAATTGAAGCGGCTCTTTATCATCATAATCCTCTGGCTGCCGCCAAAGGCAATCAGGAGATAATTATCCTGCTTCATGTTGCCGACCATCTGGTTCGGATTGCCGCAGGAGACGAAAATATTCAACCCCTTGATCCGGAAATCTTTAGCCGGGTCGAAATACCCGGTCGTTTCCGGGAGCAATGTCAGGTTGCGGGATAGGTATTAATTATGGAACTTGATAATCAACGACCGGTTATCCTTTTGGTTGATGATGAAGAGATGGTCTTAAATGCTTTGAGCCGGGTGTTGGCCAATTCTGAATGGGACGTGCTGGTTGCCGATAGTGGCGCTCAAGCTCTTGAAATTATGGCTCGCCGACCGATTGCCCTGATCATCAGTGACCAGCGGATGCCGGAAATGAACGGCTTGGAACTTCTGAACGCGGTCAAGAAAGAGTACCCTGATACCGTGCGTATCATCATGACCGGTTATGCCGAGATGGATGTTGTGGTCAAAGCGATTAATCAGGGTGAGGTCTACCGCTTTTTTACCAAGCCTTGGAATAGCTCCGAACTTCTGGAAACTATCCGAGAGGTTTTGCAAAAACAGTCGGAGAGTTATGGTCGGATCTCCTCTTACAGTGATCAACTGGCTCGGGCTAACCTTGAAACCGTGATGGCTCTGGCCGAAGCGATCGAGCTTAAAGATCATTATACCAAAGGTCATTGCAGCCGGGTTCGAGATTATTCTCTGCGCATGGCCATGGCCCTAAATCTTTCTGAGGATTTTTGTCGCGATCTGGTGTACGCCAGCCTGCTCCATGATTGCGGTAAAATCGGGGTCAGTGAAACGATTCTCAATATCAATGGCCCGCTTAATGACGAACAGTATCGTGAGGTGCAGCGGCACCCGGTTCTCGGTTTTGAAATAACCTGTAAGATCGATTATTTACGACCGGCCAGTATTATCATCCGTCAGCATCATGAACGTTGGGACGGTGCAGGTTATCCAGATCATCTTCAGGCCCTGGAGATCTCTTTGGGAGCCCGGATCGTGGCGGTTGCTGATAGTTTTGATGCGATGACCTCAAGTCGGCCTTATCGCCGGGCCTTTGATTTTAAGTATGCAATACAGGAGCTGTTAGATAATCGGGGGAGCCAGTTTGATCCCGAACTGGTTGACCTTTTTGTCTCCCTGCTTGAGCAAGAAGTTAAAGAATCCGAAAAGTTCAAGGATCATCTGCGCCTGCTACTGGTGGGCGTGACGCCCGAAAAAATCGCCGAACTTGAGAATTCGCTGCCTGCGGCTCGCTACGAGTTGATTGCCGTCGATTCGCTGGCCCAGGCCCGAGCCCGGCTTGACGAGGTTGATATGATTATCTGTGTCCTGCAGCTTGTCGATGGGGAAGGGGCCGCTTTTCTTGCCGATTGCCGCCAGCTTCATCCGCAGATTATTCGCATCATGTTGATTGAACGTCAAGATATGGAAAATCTTGCCGAGACTGTCAATAATGCCGGACTTTATGCCTTTATGATTCGCCCTTTAAGGCCAGCCGAAGTTCAGGCTCTGGTCGAAAATGCTTTTGAATGGCGGCGTATGGCCCAGGCTCTGCATCTGTAAATATTCGGCTATATGTTAAGTAGTTACCAAGTTTAATGATTTTTGCAGACATGAGGCACAAAGGCATAAAGGCACAGAGGCAGAAGGCACAGAGTTTTAAAATCAGTGGTAAATACACCATTCTAATTGTTTGATCTAGGAGGCTGTCCGAGAATAGAAATTTTTTCTCAGATCGAGGCATTTTTTTCAAATAAGCGCAGGCATATACCTAATATTCCGAGCATTATTTTAAAAAAATAACGAAGAGCTGGGGGAAAATGGC
>JAGGWR010000142.1 GCA_021163445.1 Candidatus Tharpella aukensis | reverse complement strand
GGTCGTCTGGCCGACAGTCTTATGGGTGGCTTTTGGCTCCGGCATCTGCGCCGCCCTGGCCGCCCGTATAGCCCCCCTTTTGCCGGAGAAAGGCCTCATCGGCTTCATGCTCATAATCTTGCTGCTCTTGGCCTGGAAAACCTTTAGATTAGGAACCATTGCTGAAAAAAAGAGAGAAAATCCAGGCCGCAAAAGTGCCTTTGGGATCGGCTCTTTAAGCGGCTTGGTCGCCGGTTTTACCGGAATCGGCGGCGGCGGCGTCACCACCCCGCTGATGCTGGTCGCCGGTTTAGTCAAAAACCGCAGTGCGGCACCAACCTCAAACGCTATCATGATCTTTACGGCCGGGGCCGGAGCTCTCACCTACGCCCTCAACGGCGCTTGCAACTGGCCCCGACTTGGCTTAATCCAGGCCGACTACTCGCTGCTCTTAGGCTCAGGTGCAATCATCTCCTCATTTGTCGGCATGAAGATCAATCACCTGCTCAAACTTGAGTTACGCAAAACCATCCTCGGCTTTATTTTGCTTATTATCGCCTTGCGTTTATTTATCCAACTTGCCACTTAACCAGTTATTCAAAATGAAAGAAATAAGAAAATTAAAAAAATGGTTCTGGATTGCAATGATCTCCTGGACATTGCTGATTTGTATATCTCTTACGTGGAACAGTTGGCAGAGTTGGCAATCTATGCTGAACCAGGGCAAAAGTGAAGGCAGGATGGCTTTCCTGAAAGATTTGTCCTACCGTGTTTGGAATGCCAGCCACGGTGGTGTCTACGCACAAATCACGGAAGAGACTAAACCAAACCCCTACCTTCGCGTACCCCATCGTGACATTACGACAACCACGGGAAAAGAACTAACTCTGATTAATCCTGCCTTTATGACGAGAGAAGTTCTGACAATGTCGGCCAAGATTTATGGGCTTAAGGGACATATCACTAGTCTAAACCTTCTTAATCCGCGCAATAAACATGATGATTGGGAAAAAGAAGCACTACAGACGTTCGAACTGGAGCCTTCCGAGGTTACCAAATTTATGTCGATAGAGGGGCAACCTTTTATGCGTTTCATGAGACCGATGATTACAACGAAGGCATGTCTCAAGTGTCACGATTCTCAGGGTTACAAAGTGGGTGATGTTCGCGGAGGTATTAGCGTCTCAGTTCCCATGGCTCATCATCTAGCCGCTGCAAAAAAAGCCATTTGGTATCTGGCTTTAGCCCACCTGGTTTTCTGGATAGTGGGTCTTGCGGGACTGGCCTTCAGCAAGAAAAAGATAATCTACTATTTTCTTGTAAGCGAAAAAGCCAGGAAACTTGAAGAGACGGAAAAAGCGCAGCTCAAGGTTTCATTAAACAAGCTTCTACAGGCCGAAAGCCGCATCCAGGAACTCAATGAGGGGCTTGAACTCAAGGTATCTGAAAGAACTAAAGAACTTAAAGTGGCAAATGAACGACTGAAAAGTCTTGATCAGCTGAAATCTATGTTCATCGCCTCCATGTCGCACGAGTTGCGTACACCGCTTAATTCAATCATCGGTTTCACCGGAATGATCGTTAGCGACATGGCTGGCCCAATAAGCGATCTCCAACGGGATTATCTGCAGCGCGCCCACAGTGCGGGCAAACACTTATTAGATTTGATTACGGATGTTATCGACATATCAAAGATTGAAGCAGGTAAAATAGCGGTTAGTTACAAGGAGTTCCTGCTTGATGAGGTCGTCAACGAGGCTTTAGACAGTGTGGAGAACGATCTTCATAAAAAAGAGCTAAAATTAGAGACCGATATCTCTACAGGCATCGTCATGTACACGGATCGTAAACGCCTGCTGCAATGCCTGCTCAATTTACTTAGTAATGCGATCAAGTACAGCGTGCAAGGTACTATTCGCGTAGAAATCAAACCGCACAACAAACAGGTCGAATTCTTAATAAGCGACACCGGTATCGGAATCTCCGAACAGGATCAAAAGCGTCTATTTGAACCTTTTGTTCGTTTTGAATCACCTTTAAAAATGCATACGGCCGGTACCGGTCTGGGGCTGTACTTAACTCGGAAATTAGCCCAGGATGTTTTGGCCGGCACGGTCTCAGCTACCAGTCAGATTGACCATGGCAGTACCTTTTCACTAAATATTCCTCAACGCATAGCCAGTGAAAATAACAATGTAGATAAAGGGAGCACATCATGACCGAAACCAAAAAAACGGCGTCAAAAGGTGTAGCCTTAATCATTGAAGATAACGAGGATAACCTGGTTCTCATCTCAGCTCTCTTAAAACGAGACGGCTACCGGGTTATTGTGGCCATGACTGGTTTGGCTGGCGTCGAAATGGCGTTAAAAGAGAAACCGGACTTGATCATTCTTGACATCCAACTGCCGGATATAAATGGTATCGAGGTTTTACGCAAAATCAGGGCTAAAGAAACAGAGAGCCCGATTCCCGTCATTGCCATGACCTCCTATGCCATGATTGGTGATGAAGAACGCTTGATGAACGATGGTTGCACAGGCTATATTGAAAAACCGATTGATCCAACACGAGTTTTGGGTCAAATCGATACTATTCTTGAGGAAAAGAGATGAAGGTTCTCATTGTTGACGACATTCAAGATAATCGGGTTCTCCTGCGCGGCATGCTGGAAAGTCGTAATTACCAAGTGGAAGAGGCAAATAACGGGGTTCAGGCCTTGGAACTGGCCCAGGCTGAGCCGCCGAATTTGATTGTCTCCGACATTTTAATGCCGGAGATGGACGGTTTCGTCCTCTGCCGAGTGCTGAAAGGAATCGAAAAACTACGCCATATCCCATTAGTTTTCTATACCGCGACTTATCTTGATAAAGAAGATAAAGAACTGGGTTTGGCTATTGGTGCCGCCCGATACATCCAAAAGCCGATAGAGCCATTAAAATTTTTACAATATATCGATGAAGTTCTGGCTAAACACCCTGAAGATGAGCTCTCCACGCCTGATTTAGCAATTGACAATGAGATAAAATTTGAAACGCTCCATCAGGCGCGAATAGTAAATAAACTGGATCAGAAGGTTCGAGACGTGAATCGTCTGCAACTGGAACAGTCCACGATTTTGGCTTCCGCAAAAGAGGGTATCCTGTGCCTGAATCCGGAGGGAAACTTCACTCTCATCAACCGGTCTGCAGCATCACAACTGGGCTATCTAGCTGATGAACTTAGAGGTCGGAACGGACATTCAATCTGGTATCACAAACTAGCAAATGGAACGCCTTATCCTGAGACCGATTGCCGGATATGTGAATCGATGAAAACAGGAATCGCTATAGAACAGATTGAAGGCCTGTTTTGGCGCAAGGATGGAACCTGTTTTCCTGCAGAATATTCCAGCAGTCCACTGCTTATCGAAGGCATAAGTCAAGGCACTGTAGTTGTTTTTCGTGATATCAGCGAGCGCAAAAAAGCTGAAACTGAGAAAAAAATACTTGAGGAAGAACTTTTTCAAGCCCAGAAAATGGAAGCAATCGGCACCCTTGCGGGCGGCGTAGCCCACGATTTCAACAATATACTGACCGTGATTCGGGGCCATGCTCAGTTGGGAATGATGCAGACAACTAATGAAAACCCGTTGTGGAATGATCTGGTTGAAATTGAGGCTGCGGGTGACCGAGCCGCAAATCTTACCCAGCAACTATTGGCCTTCAGCCGCAAACAGACGATAACCCCTAAATTGATCCTGATCAACTATCTCGTAAATAACCTGAGCAAAATGCTGAAACGACTGATTGGCGAGGATCTCAACCTTAAATTTGAACTGGGCGAAGAGCTTTCACCAATTTTAGCCGATCCCGGTCAAATGGAACAGATCATTATCAACCTGATCGTTAATGCTGCCGATGCCATCAAAAAGCAGCCTCTGGTCTCCGGCCGAGATATTACGATCTCAACTTCTGAAGTGCTTCTCGATAATAACTTTGTCAAAACCCATGAAGAGAGTAAGCCTGGTCGGCATCTGATGCTGAAGGTTGCCGATAACGGTTGCGGCATCGCCAAAGAAGTTTTAGAGCATATTTTCGAACCTTTTTTTACGACTAAAGAGGTTGGCAAGGGTACCGGTCTCGGTCTTTCAACCGTATATGGCATAGTTAAACAGAACAATGCCAGTATCTATGTTGAAAGTGAACCTGGCCAGGGAACCACGTTTAAGATCTATTGGCCGAAGGCTAAAAATGATGCCCCCCAAATCATAAAAAATGAGGTACCAAAGATGCCGCTCGGAGGCAGCGAAGTGATTCTGCTGGTCGAAGACGAAGAATCAACCAGAAACTTTGCCCGAACAGTGTTGCAACGAGCCGGTTATAGCGTGATTGAAACAGATAATGGTTTGGAGGCTTTGGAAAAAGCCAAAGAGTTACAAGGATCTATTGATCTCGTGTTTACAGATATCGTGATGCCGAAAATGGGTGGTAAGGAATTAAGTGAAAAGCTTTCAAATATCTACCCACAGATAAAATTCTTGTTCACATCAGGTTATCTGAGTGACCGGGTTGATCGTGATGACAAAATATTCACAGATGGGAGGTTTATCGACAAACCATACGATATACCGGTAGTATTGAGCAAGATCCGCCAACTTCTAGATAGCCGCTGATGGCTAAGTAAAAAGTTCCGATATCCTGCGTTGTTGCGGTTCTCCAGAGACTCGATAAGTATGGTCTCGCGCCTGGAGAACCACAACATCTTGCACCCCAAGGGCACTTCCTGCGGGGCGTCTATCGAAATTTTTACTTAGCCATCCCGTAACTTTTCACGGGTTCATCAGCTTTTGGTTGCGGAATTAATTCCCGTATTAGTTACCTTTTCAATAAGGCATTCTGCTGATTCAGCACTCGCTTAATCTCCTCGGCTGCTTGCCGACAGACAGTGGCCGGATGTCCGCCTTCACGTTGCCAGCCGATCTCTATAGTTTCAATAAATCGAATAATCGCCGCTTCAGGCAGGGCTTTGGAGTTGTGAGCCCAGGAGAGCATTCCCTGAACCTGATCGCGGCAGCTCAAATCGATATTATAACCGTACTGAAATCCTTTGAAAGCCATCAGCACCGGATAATAATCATAATCACGCTCCCCCGGAGCCCAGAGCCGCAAAAAAGCATATTCGACCACCTCTTTAGCCGTTTGCCCCTCAGCCGGACGATGTTTCCGCCTCTGAATAACCCCGCGTAACTCGTTGTCAGCCAGTCTGCGTTCGCGCCATGCCCCTTTCTCATTTTGACCAAGATCACCACCTAAAAGAAGAAGGCAGAGATAATCCTCTAGTTGAGGTTTAAGCTCACCAAAAGCAACTTTCTCAAAATTGATATGAAGACTATGCGGTTTGATTTCCGAGACAAAATTAATCACCTCATTAATATAGAGGGCGACCAGACCGGGATCCAGCGAGAGCGGCATTGAAAAACTGCGGGGATAGTCGAGACGAACCAGTGAATATTCATAAAAACCACCCGGCTGAGCTCCGATTCGCGGCAATGACAAGAGCGAGCGGCCGCGAATGTGGGAATCAAGATAGCCGCCCAGACGCCAACTCACATCATCGAGAAAAAAGGCTTCATAATAGTGCATATTCTGAAAAAGAGGGTCACTGTGACCGCCCTTGAAAGGTTTATCAAAAGTCGCAAAACGTCCTAAGTTACTGAACTCCAACTCGACCCCGATCGGAGTTCTGCCGGGCCGGCTATGGTGGGCAAAAAGCTCTTGGGCCATAGGGCCCATCTCGGCAAAAGGTAAAACCTTTTTTATCAAAGAAGCCGTCAGCAGAGCGTAAACATAGAGGCTGCGCTGGTTGTCGGCAACAACTTGTTCAATCAAAGAATCAATTAAGGAGTAGTAGTGCGGCCGTTGACGATTAAACCAAGTCATCGCGGCAAGATTAGGAAAGAAATCGTAATAACAGTCAGGTGAGTGCGAAGGCAGGCGTTCCAGAGCAAGAACTCGGCGAGCCCCTTGCACCAGGTAACCGTAAAAAAAGTGGCGGAAGATTAACTTTAAGTAGGGGGAGAGAATCTCTCGATGACGCCAGACCCGGCGGCTTATCATCAGGCGACGATATTGACGGGCGGCGGCGATATCGAGATTATGGCGAAAAACGCCCGGCGCCCGGGAGTGAATACTTTGGTTTTTAAAGAAGAGAAAACGACGCCGATAAGTAACCCCGACAAATTCACGCAACAACATCAAGCGCTCAACCGCAGTCAAGCGCTGATAAACCCTCTCATAACGGGTCGAACGAAGTTGCTCCGGAAAATAGAAAGACACCGATATACACCTATGAATAATCACCGCGGCTGTATTTTTCAACCTCGACCCGGGCCATAACCAGGGACTCCTGCATCAAGTCGGCCAGTTCACCATGTTCGACTTGATTGACATATTCCAGCATATCTCTAGAGACCTGATCAAGCACCTGTACGGTCTCTTTCATCATCTGCGGATCAAGACGCTCACGGTCAAGACCTTGGCGGTATTGATCAAGAATATCGATCAGCTGTTCGGTATCCTTGATGCCTTTTTCACGCAGGTCGGCGGAATCCGGCAAGCCATCCAGAGCCGCTAATTCGTAAACCGGAAAAGTCGCAAATCCGGGCTGCACAGAACTGCCGGAAGTTGTTTCAGCAACCTCTTGATTTTTTAATTCCTGATCGAGAAGTTTGCCGAATTCACCTTTTATTTCCGGGCGATTGGCTGGCATTTTATTGGTCACACCGGCAATCTGACCGGCTGCACCTGTATCTATTCCATCAACACTCATGGTAAAGCTCCCGCAGAGCCTCCCCTAATCGGTTAAGGGATAGCTTGCTCTGCTCCTTAGTTCGCATATTACGACATATCGCCTCACCGCTGAGCAACTCATCCGGCCCGACAATAAGAGCATACATCACCCCCTCCTTATCGGCTTTTTTGAGCTGACTCTTGAGACTTTTTTGCTGAAAACTTAAAGTTGTCACCGCTGCCCGGCAATTAAGCTCCACATGGATCGGAAAAAGCAGACGTAAAGCTTCTTCTCCAAGCGGAATCAAGGCGGCAAAAGGTGACGTTAAAGGAGTTACTTCACTATCAACCAACATCATGAGACGTTCAAAACCGATGGCAAAACCGAATGCCGGAGTCGCTTTGCCGCCGAGTTCTTCAACCAGACGATCATAACGTCCACCAGCCGCCACCGCATTCTGAGCCCCAAGATCACCGGCCAAAAATTCAAAAGTTGTCCGCGTATAATAATCGAGACCGCGAACCAACTTAGGATTAACCTGATAATCAACACCGGCAACTTCAAGCAGACCACAAAGCCCCTCAAAATGCTGACGACAACCATCACATAAGGCGTCACTGATCAGGGGTGCATCGGTCACCGCCTCCCGGCATTGGGGGTTTTTACAATCTAATGCCCGTAGCGGATTTTCCGCCATCCGCCGCTGACAATCACCACATAAAGCCTCTTTGCGTTCATCTAAATAGGACTTAAGATGATCACGAAAAGCCGGTCGGCAAGCCTCGCATCCGAGACTGTTGAGATGCAAATCTACTCCTTTGAGTGAGAGTGCATGAAAAAACTGTGCCAACATTACCAGAGTTTCTGCATCCTGGTAAAAACTTGCCTCACCAAAAACTTCCGCGCCGAGCTGATTAAACTGACGATAACGCCCTTTTTGCGGACGCTCATAACGAAACATCGGACCGATATAATATAACTTATTAATTTCACTGATCTTTCCCAGTGAATATTGATTGTAAGCCCGCACTACCGAAGCTGTACCTTCAGGCCGCAAAGTCAAAGAACGATCCGAACGATCAAGAAAAGTGTACATCTCTTTTTCGACAATATCGGTCTCACCGCCAATGCTCCGGGCAAAAAGTTCCGTTGGTTCCAAAAGTGCGAGACGTAACTCGGCAAATCCGTACCCTTCAAGCAGATTGCGAAACTTATCTTCAACCAAACGCCAACGAAAACTCTCCGGTGGCAAAATTTCATTGAAACCTTTGACTGTTTTTATCTGTATTTTTTTCATATATCCCTAAGTCGGCAAAACCGGAACCAAAGAGGTTTAATTATATTTTAATTTTTATCCCCACACTCTAAAGAAAATCTTCCACTCTCTGCGTCCCTGCTTCTGCGGGAAACAAGCAGGGATCCCGCAAAGACGCAAAGACGCAGAGAAGGTCAAAAGCAAACTCAATCTATGGTTTTTCTTGGCGTCTTGGCGTCTTGGCGAGAGGCAAAACAATTTCTTAACCATTTGAAATAAACGTTTAGAGATATGGTACTAAAAAAAACATCTGCTAAACCGCTTATCATAACTTATTCAAGACCTCTTTGACAACCGGAAATTAACGAAGCTGGCAATTTATCGCTGATAGTACCTGAAAGATCACCCTCAAGAAAGAGAAAACCATCATTTCTGACCCGCCAGGAATGAACTGTCGACCAATTAGAAGCTCTTTTTTTATCATCTGCATCACCCCATTTCCCCGGTTCAAGGTACCAACCCCCGGATTTAATCGCCACATCGGTCAAAATATCCGGCAGGCGCTTATCCGGAGCAACCAATAAAGCCAGAAGATTAACTCTTTCAGGCAAACAGGTTGGATCAAGTTGACCACCACCCCAAACCAGAGCCGAAAGCTCACCATAACGAAGAAGCAATGAGGGAGCCATCGCTAAAATTGACTCTTTGCGCGAGGGTAAAAACTTAAAATCATTCGCCGGAGGCCCTAAAACCGAGATCTCAACCCCGTTCAAGGAAAAAGGAAAAGAGAGGGAAGATATTTTACGCCAACGCACCCCGAAACGTTTCTGACTTATCCGACAAAAATTGCTAAACGGCGGATAACCGCTCCAAATACCGTGATACCAGATTTCGCGAACTTTGAAATGCTCGACCAGAAAAAGCAGGCCGCCAACCAGACCGCGCTGGGGTTCAGTCAAAATTATCGTGTCGATCCGTTTAATTTTACGACGCCAACAATAGGGCGCAATTACGTTCTTTGCCATTGAAAAGGATAGGCCTGAACTTAAATCGTCTGCGGAACCTGTCCAAGAGCCGCCATTAATTAACAAGGCCTCACCACCCGGCAATTCGAAGAGCAGACTTTGCGGTTTGCCCCCGACAAAAGCAGCGAGAGCCAGATTTTCCCGTTCCTGTTCATGCCACCAGCAACCTTGATTCAGTAAAGCGGCACAAAAAAGGCCAAACAAGAGTAAAAAACCGGATTTCTTATAACGCGGATAAGCCAACAACCAGCCGACCGTCAAAACAGATAGAGCGGTTAAAATCATCTCCCAGGTCGTCAACGTCGAAAAATAACAACGCCGCCCCGGTAGCTGGACCTGTAAAAAGAGACCACCAGCCAGCAAAGCCTCAAGCCCCCAAACCAGCGGTTTAAGCATAAGACTCATAAGTCCGGGCAGCGGCGCAAAAAGCAATGAAAGCATACCGAAAGGAATAATAATCAGGGAAAAGAGAGGTAAAAGCAGAAGATTTGCGGCTAATGAGTATGAGGAGATAAAATGAACTCGATTTATGAGCCAGGGGGCCGTCATCAGGGTTATTGCGCTAGAGCTGGCCAGGAGATAAAAAATATTTTTTAAAAAAGTCTGTAACCATGTCGGCAGCTTTTGACAATGTGGTGAAAGCCCCTCCTCCCACCACTTGAAAGAGCGCGGCAAAACCCACAGGATCGCGGCAACTGCGGAAAAAGAGAGCTGAAAAGAGAGTTCAAAGAGAGCTTGCGGCCAACAAAAGAGAATCACTATTGCCGCCCCCAAAAGAGCAGAAAAGGAGTCGCGGAGACGACCAAAAAGGAGGGCAACCAGAAAGAATGCCGCCATTATCCCGGCCCGGACAACCGGCAGATGAAGTCCGGCAAGGAGAAGATAGAAAGGCAAAAAAAGCAGGGTCAGCCCGGCCGCAAAAAAGACTGAGCCGGTGGCCAGACGCCCTCTGAGAAATCCCGGAAGCAGGCGTTGGACAAAAAAGAAAAACAGCCCGACAACAATGCTTAAATGAAGACCGGAGATGGCAAAGAGATGATAAACCCCAAAATCGAGGAAAAGCTCTTTCACCTTAAATTGCAACTGATCCCGACAGCCGATCAGAACCGCCAACAAAATAGCGGCCGCCTCCTGACCCCCGGCACTCTCAAAAAGAGTGCGATAGAGAGAACGGCGCAATTTTTCAACAGCGCCAAGACCACCGCTGAACCGAGCCGTAATAGTAAGATTATTGAAATTCTCAAGACGGGCGGAAGCGACCAGACCCGAAAGTATTTTCGCGCGCAGAGAGCCGCGTAAAAAAGGGTGCCGGGCTAAATGCAAAGGGTCTAATTTAACGGTGACGGCAACAATATCGCCGATTCGCGGCAGACAAGGATCGTCATAGGCGACAAGCGGAAGGTAAAGCAGAATATCACCCGCCCCGACCAGGGCTCCGGTCAGCGGGGTAATTCGCATCCGCCACCCTCGAAACGAACCTTTTGGGAAAGTAGTAACCCGGCCCAAAATCTTTTGTGAACCGGTTGTATTTACGGTGGAATTCTTTGCCAATTGAGGTTTTAAAGTGAGAAACCGGGCTTGACGAGAGTCAATTTTTTGGGCCGTCAGCCCGGCGAGCAAGAGCGAAAAAAGAACTAAACCAAGAAATATCAGGGGCCGGGGCTTTAGCTTAAACCAAACTAAAAGAGCATAATAAAAAAGGGCCAGGAAGAGGGAAAAGAGCAAGATCGGGAGCAGTGACAGCCCCTCACAAGCCGACCCCATAATTGCCCCGACAATCATTAGTAAAGGCAAAAAAAGGGGCCGGTATGCAATCTCCCGTGCGAGTTCCCGCATCAGCCGATCATTTCAGGAGTTGGTCCAGCTCTTCGACCAATTTTCGCGCCTCCGGAGGCAGAGCTGACGGCAAAACAATCTTTAGTTCAACAATCTGATCCCCGGATTTCGCTCCCGACGCTTGCACACCTTTGCCGCGCAAGCGCATCTTCTGACCATTTTGCGCCCCTTCCTGAATTTTCAACATCGCCTTGCCGGAAAAAGTCGGCACTTCAATCTTCCCACCAAGCAGAGCGGTGGTCATGGGAACTTCAACCTGACAAAACAGATCACGACCCTGCATCGTAAAAACCGAATCCGGACGAACCTTGATGGTTAAAATCAGATCTCCAGCCGGCCCGTGATTAGTTCCGGGATGGCCCTTGCCTTTAAGTCGCAAACGAGCCTCATTTACAGTTCCGGGCGGAACCTTAACATTGACCGTTTGATTATCAACCCGTAACTTAAGGTCGGTTCCTCTAACTGCTTCAGCAAACTCAATTTCGACCTGATGCTCGGCGTTACCGCCCCGCTGCGGCCCGGGCGCCTGCCTCGCCCCCTGCTGAAAACCACCCCCGCCAAAAAGATTGGCAAAGATATCCGAAGGATCTCCCTGGCCGCCGCGAGAAGAAAAATTACGGGCGCCACAACCGCCACCACCGCCGGCACCGCCAAAGAGATCACTAAAATCAAAACCTCCAGCCTGCCCTCCGGGAAATCCTCTACCGCCTCCGGCTCGCTGCTGAAAACCCTCGCCATAGGTATCAAATTCCCGACGTTTTTTCTCATCACCTAAAACTTCATAGGCCGCATTGACCTCTTTAAATTTCTTTTCCGCCGCCTTGTCATCCGGTTTAACATCGGGATGATACTGCCGCGCCTTACGCCGATAAGCTTTTTTTATCTCATCCGCCGTAGCCTGTTTGTCAACCCCGAGAGTTTTATAAAAATCTTTTCCTGCCATATAGTTTTACGCTCCTAAGAGATTTCGAAATTTTGATTTTTTCTTTTTTAAAATCGGCCAGTTTACCGAACCATAACAATGTAATCGAACATTAATGATATACCCCCATGGCGCACCTGTCAAGGTCTATACTGTTTAATTTTGGTCGTATTGACATCCATAATTTTCTGATTATACTATATACTAATATACATCGAAAAAAGCCACACCTGCCGTGAGGCAGGTTCGGAAAGCCACGGGTCTTGCGAAAACTAATCTTTCGCTCACACAAGACGGTCGGGTTGCCTAATCTAAGGTACCCGACCTTTTTTTATTTTCCGCAGATAGCGAAGACGCAAAGAAAAACTTTAGGCTGGTTTTGTTGAACTCTCTGCGCCTCTGCGCCTCCGCAGGACAAGATTTTTGCTTTCGGCTTTACCAGAATAGGATTTAAAAATGAAAAAAAACAACTCTGCAAAGGATTCAAAGGTATATCTTGTCGGCAGCGGTATTGCTTCTCTTGCAAGTGCATTTTACCTTATTAAAGATGCCGGTGTACAGGGTGAAAACATCCACATATTAGAACAGGACGATATCCCGGGAGGTGCCCTTGATGGCGCCGGAGATCCAGAAAGTGGATATATCATTCGTGGCGGAAGAATGCATGAAGAGCACTTTGTCTGTTATTGGGACTTGTTGTCCATCATCCCGTCGTACGATGACCCCAAAGTTTCAGTTAAAGAGGAATCATTTAATTTTAGTGAAAGATTTGTTGCAAACGCGCAAGCCCGTCTACTCAAAAACGGGAAAAAAATGGATCTCTCATCTTTTGGCCTCTCCTTTACAGACCAGGCGGATTTATTGAAACTGACATTTAGTTCCGAAAGCTCACTAGAAAACAGACGAATTGAAGACTGGTTTAATCAGGAATTTTTTGAGACTAATTATTGGCGGCTCTGGACAACGATGTTTGCCTTTCAAAAATGGAGCAGTTTGATAGTAATGAGACGCTATATGAAACGCTTTATCCACCTGGTAGATGGTCTTCCTAGACTTGGTGGTATCATGCGGACCAAATACAACCAATACCACTCTGTGGTTATCCCTCTGCAGCGACACCTGCAAAAAAGAGGCGTCCATTTCGACATGCAGACCCAGGTTGTAGATATCGAATTCAACCTTTCTGCCGACAAAAAAACAGCTACCGTTTTACATATTGTCAATAAAGATGGAGTAGAAGATGAGATTGTCATCGGTAAAAATGACTATCTGTTTATAACAAACGGCTCTCTTACTGAAAGTACAGCTAATGGTTCATGGACAAAAGCTCCAGTTTTAAAGGATAAACCTACTTCCGGCTCATGGATGCTTTGGGAGAAAATAGCCAAGACAGACAAAGCATTTGGTAATCCCGGAGTATTCAGTAACAATATCGATCTGCAAAAATGGTATTCGTTTACGGTAACCCTCAAAAGTAGTACGTTTCATGATTATATGGAGGGTTTCTCCGGCAATGTAGACGGAACCGGTGGATTGGTAACAATGACGGATTCAAACTGGTTGATGTCAATCGTTATTGCTCGCCAACCGCATTTTCCGAACCAGCCGGAAGATGTAAAGATATTCTGGGGATATGCTTTACACCCTGACAGAAAAGGAAATTACATCAAGAAAAAAATGTCTGAATGTAATGGAGAAGAGATTCTTGAAGAGCTCTGGTATCAGCTCAAGATTCAACATTTAATGAAACCCATTGTAGATTCTGGAAAGGTCAACTGCATACCGGTTGCCATGCCATTTATCGATAGTCTTTTCATGCCATACGCAAAAGGTGATCGTCCTGATGTTTTGCCCAAGGGAGCAACAAACTTTGCTTTCCTTGGCCAGTTCGCGGACGTACCAAACGAGTGTGTCTTCACGGTTGAATACTCAGTACGATGCGCCCAAACTGCCGTTTACGGACTCTTTAAAACTGAAAAGAACGTACTTCCAATCTATAATTCAATTCATAAACCTGAAATATTAATTATGGCGCTAAAAGCACTTAATAAGTAGCAAGAGTGAAAACATGGCTCACGTTGGCATCATCAGTCCAAATGCATCAGGACATCTTAACCCGATGATAGCACTTGCCGACGCAATCCGTAGCCGGGGGGGCATCGCATCACCTTTTTTTTGCTCGGAGCCCCGCCCGCTTCGGTAAGCGCCGCCGGATTTGAGGTCGTTCAGCTGGGAGGTACCATATTTCCGGCAGATGAACATAAGGCTGGAATCCAAAAACTTGGAACTCTGTCCGGCCGGGCCGCACTCAGCCATACAACCGCCTTAATAGCCCGAGCCACCGAGGCAATTTTGCAGGAAGGGCCGTCCCTTGTCCGAGAAGCCGAGGTTACGGCCTTGGTTGTTGATCAGAGCTCATTCGCCGGGGGTACCGTAGCTGACCATTTAGACCTGCCATTTGCGACCGTGTGTAACGCCCTTCTTCTCAATACCGAACCGGGAATCCCCCCTTTTTTCAGTTCCAGAGAGCCGCGCAACAGCTGGTGGTCACGACTCCAAAATAAAATTGGCTGGGCCGGACTCAACCAACTCTACGCTCCGATCATGAAACAAATCCAGGAATATCGCCGCAAGCATGGCCTTGTTGTACCTGCTCAGATTGCTGACACATGGTCGGACAAAATTCAAATCAGCCAACAACCAGCTGCATTTGAATTCCCCAGGCAGGAGTTACCGAAACAATTTCGCTTTGTCGGGCCAATGCGGCGACCCGATAATAATACACCTGTACCGTTTCCCTGGGATCAGCTTGATGGTCGGACCCTGATCTATACATCACTTGGTACCCTCCAAAACCGGGCTGCTGCTGCTTTTCGCATTATTGCCAAAGCCTGCACCGAACTAGATGTCCAGCTCGTAATGACCACCGGGCGCGGACTTGCGCCAAAGAATTTAGGCGAGTTATCAGGCCGCCCGATTATTGTAGCCTACGCTCCACAAGTTGAATTGATTCACAAATCCGCCCTCGTTATCACTCATGCGGACTTGAATACGACTCTCGATGCATTGAGTGTTGGGGCGCCAATGGTTGCTATACCGATCACTAACGAACAGCCGGGCATTGCCGCACGAATTGCCTGGACGGGGGCGGGAGAGACGCTTCCAGCAAAACGCGTGACCGCCAAACGTCTGCGTTCACTGGTTAACCGGGTATCAAAAGAGCCGTCATACAGGGATGCGTCTGAACGTATCCGCCAATCCATTCAAGCCGGAGGCGGGGCTCCGTTTGCGGCTGAAATCATTGAAGAGAGCTTAGCCCTGAGCAAATAAAATTAACCCCCGTTTTTTTAATTGGGGTCAGAGTAAAATTAACCGAATGGTTAATTTTACTCTGACCCCAATTAAAAAAAAGAAGAGCGGCACCTTTTTGGGGTGCCGCTCTTTTAGTAACTCAATATCTTAAAACCAAGGGTCGGTTTTATTCTGAATCCATCCCTTTACGAGAGAGGCGGATTTTGCCCTGGCGATCAACTTCGATCACCTTGACCATAATCTCGTCACCCTCTTTCATGTAATCGCGAACGTCGCGAACCCGCTCTTCGGCAATCTGCGAGATATGAAGCAACCCGTCAGTACCGGGGAAAATCTGAACAAAAGCGCCAAAGTCCATAATTCTCTGGACGTTGCCGAGATAGACTTTACCGACTTCAGCTTCCTGGGTCAAATCACGAATCAAGGCAATCGCTATTTCCGACGCCTGGCCATCAACAGAAGCGATCTTGATTTCACCACTATCGTCAATGTCAATCTTGGCCCCCGATTTTTCGGTAATCGCGCGAATATTCTTGCCGCCAGGTCCAATCACGTCTCTGATTTTGTCGGGATCAATCTTAATCGTCATAATCCGCGGGGCGTAATCGGAAAGTTCGGCTCTTGGTTCAGTCAAAGCTTCGTCCATTTTGCCAAGAATATGCAAACGTCCGGCCTTGGCCTGAGCCAGGGCTTTAGCCATGATCTCCGGGCTGATGCCGTCGATCTTGATATCCATCTGAATGGCGGTAATCCCATCTTTGGTACCGGCAATCTTGAAATCCATATCGCCGACATGATCCTCGTCACCAAGAATGTCACTTAAAATGATAAACTCTTCACCCTCTTGAACCAGTCCCATAGCGATTCCGGCTACCGGAGCTTTGATCGGCACACCGGCATCCATCAGAGCCAAACTACCACCGCAGACCGAAGCCATTGATGAAGAACCGTTTGATTCCGTAATGTCTGAAACAATCCGAATCGTATAAGGAAATTTTTCCGCTTCCGGCAAAATCGCATGCAAAGCCCGACGAGCCAAAGTTCCATGACCGATTTCACGACGACCCGGCCCTCTTAAGAAACGGGCTTCTCCGACGCTGTAGGGCGGAAAGTTATAATGCAGCATAAAGTTATTAAAGGTGTTGCCCCGCAGGGAATCGATCCGCTGTTCATCGACAGAAGTACCCAAAGTTGCGGTAACTATGGCCTGGGTTTCACCCCGGGTAAAAAGGGCTGAACCATGCACGCGAGGCAACAATGAAACTTCACAATCAATATCACGAACTTCATCCACTTTGCGACCGCCGATCCGCACTTTATCAGTACTGATCTGACGACGGATAGCCCCGCCCAGCTGGTCTTCAAAAACCTCACCCAGATCATCAGGCGGAATTTCCGCTTCTGCCAGACGCTCTCTGATTTCACCTTTAAGTTGACTAAAATAGTCCTGACGCTCAAGTTTATCGGCTACCTTGATACCTTCAGCAAAGCGGTCAGCAAAATGCTCATTGACCAAAGCCAGCAAATCATCGTTGATAACCGGAGCTATGACTTCACGTTTCTCCACCCCGATCTCTTTGACCATCTCCAACTGGACATCAAGAAAAGGCTGGGCCGATTTATGACCTAACTCTAAAGCTTCAAGCATAACCTGCTCGTCAACCTCTTGGGCTCCACCTTCAACCATCACCACAGCATCACGACTACAAGCCATAATCACATCAAGATCACTCTCGTCAATCTCGGCAAAGGTCGGATTAACCACGAACTCACCATTGACTCGAGCCACCCGCACAGCGGCCACTGGCCCGGCAAAAGGGATCTCAGAGATCATCAAGGCGGCTGAGGCCCCGGTCAGAGCCAAAATCGCCGGGTCATGAATATTATCGGCCGACATAACGGTCGCGATAATCTGGGTTTCACAAGTAAAGCCCTTGGGAAACAGGGGCCGTAAAGGGCGATCAATAAGCCGCGAAGTCAGAGTTTCACGATCACTCAAACGACCTTCACGTTTAAAAAAGCCTCCGGGAATCTTCCCGGCAGCATATGTTTTTTCCTGGAAATCGACAGTCAGAGGAAAGAAATCGATCCCCTCACGTCCTTTGCGAGCCGAAACCGCCGTCACTAAAACCACGGTATCGCCTTGACGAACCATGACCGCACCGTTCGCCTGTTTAGCGATCTTACCACTCTCAAAACTTACGTTGCTATCGGCAACGTCTAACTTACAATACTTTTTCATCTCTTCTCCACTTTCCGCGTCAACCTACAATAACTTTCAGAACTTTATCTCCAAGTAACCGCCAGGAGGCTGGTACATTCCAGACAACCTTGATTCAACGCTTTCTCATACGTATAGGAATAAAAAAAAGAAAACTGCCTCCAGCCTATACCCTGAAAACAGTTTTCATAATAGATCTTGATCTTGACTGTTATTACTAGCTCCCGACCTGCTGCTTAACGCCGCAATCCCAGACTACCAATCACATCTTTATAACGTTTAAACTCTTTCGTTTTCAAATAATCGAGCAAACGACGTCTCTGACCAACCAGCTTCAACAAACCACGCCGTGAATGAAAATCATGTTTATGAATCTTAAAATGATCCGTCAGATAAGTTATCCTTTCGCTAAGAAGGGCAATCTGAACTTCGGGTGAACCGGTATCACTTTCGTGCAGCCTGAATTTCTCAATAATATCATTTTTTTGACCACTTACAAACGCCATCGGAACTTCTCTCCTCTATCCTTCTTTTTTTTAAAGACTATATATGCTAAATATCTATTTCTGAATTTACAGTTGGGTCCAAGCTACCATAAAAGCCGAGCCTTGTAAAGATTTTGTTTTATTTATTGAAAAAGCAGGTTGTTCGAGAATAGGATTTTCGACCAGCCTACTGGGGCATCATTACGCGAGACATCTTTAACTCTTCAGTCTCACCTTCCAAGTTCAAACGCGCCAGAGCCAACAGGTTTCCAGCTTCATCAGTCAGGACAATCTCCGCTTCTGTCGGCAGCACTGACATTGGTGCTGATATTTCACTGCAAGACACTGCCATACCATGCGCGATACGCTCTCTTATTTTCGCATCACTAATCACCAGACGAGGCAGATGGGTGAGAACGTCAAGCGGAGTCAGCATGGGCAAACTTTCACCGGCATCAATTTTTCCCAACAGTTCGTCCAAAGGAATCGCTTGATCGAGCCTGAATGGCCCGCTCGCCTCGCGGCGCAACGACCAGATACGAGCCCCGCAACCAAGATCTTGGCCGACATCAGCGGCCAGCGATCTGACATAGGTTCCTTTTGAACAGATCACCCGAAAAGCAACCAATGGCGGCTTATAAGACAAAAGCGTAAAAGAATCTATCTCAACCTGACGCTCAGGCGGTGTCACTTCGACACCGGCACGAGCATAGGCATAAAGCGGTTTACCATTGCGTTTGATCGCCGAATAGATCGGCGCGACCTGAGTTTGCTGACCAAGATAACGCTTAAAAACCTCAGCAATCTCTTGTTCATTACAGGTAAGCGGCCCGTCATGGCGGGCAACAATCTCACCATCACGATCAAGGGTATCGCTCTCAACTCCGAGTTCAATCTCGCCGCTGTAAACCTTACGACTCTCATCAAGATATTGAATCAGTCGCGTCGCCCGGTTAAAAGCCAGCGGTAAAACTCCGGTTGCCAAAGGGTCAAGGGTTCCGGTATGGCCGACCTTGCGACACTTAAGCCGTCGTTTGACCCGCGCTACCACCTGCTGTGAAGTCAAGCCCTGCGGCTTATCGACAATCAGAAAGGCATCGTCGATCATTTGCCGACAGAATCCGACAAAGATTTATCAATAATTGTAAAAACCTGCTCAATCAATTCCGGCAAGCGGCCCTGCAAACGACAACCGGCGGCGTTGTGATGGCCACCGCCACCAAACTCTGCGGCCAAAGCGGCAACATTAACCGTGCCCCGGGAACGAAAACTTAATTTATACTCTCCAGGCCCGATTTCACGAGCCATAAAGGCAACCTCAACTCCGGCTATCGAACGAGGATAGTTGACCAAACCGTCACTATACTCACTGTTGGTACCGGTCTCAGCAAAAATTTTCTCCGTCACCCAGACGGCTGCGGCTTTGCCGGATGTAGATATCTGTAAGGTATCAAGAACGCGACCGATCAACTTAATCCGTCCAAGCGGCTGACTTTCATAAACCTGCTGGGCCACACTCCAGGGCTCAACCCCGCGAGCAACCAGATCACCGGCAATAACAAAAGAGCTCGGAGTTGCATTGGAATAACGAAAAGATCCGGTATCAGTCAAAATTGCGGTATAAATATTAACCGCTACATCGAACTTGAAATCGGGTTCAAGACAAAGTGCCAACTCGTAGATTAACTCCCCGGTTGCACAGGCCTGAGAATAGACAATATTAATGTCCGCCGCTAAATCAGCAGTCAGGTGATGATCAATACATAAAGATTGACCACAGCCCTGCCATTCAGCCAGAGCCTTGCCCGCCCGTTCAAATTCACTACAGTCGAGCAGACAGAGGAGATCGCAGGTTTCAGGCAGGCGATCAACAAAGAGTTCAGCTCCGGGCAAAAATTCATAACTGTAGGGAACTGCATCTTGATTATAGACAACCACTTGTTTACCCAATTTCTTGAGTATCAGAGCCCAGGCCAAGGACGAACCAACGGCATCGCCATCAGGGTCGACATGGCTGGCAATAACAATGGTCTCAGCCTTTTGCACTGCCGCCAGGGCCAAGGTTTTCTTGTCAGCTTCAATCAGGCTCATTGAGATCTTTTTCTTCCTTTTCTATACGAACAAAGAGATCATCCATATGAGCCCCTTTTTCAGTCGTTTTATCATAACGAAAATGGAGTACAGGGATTCTTTTCAAGTGCAGCCGCCGCCCCAATTCACGACGCATAAAGCTGGCCGTACTCTTGAGACCGGACAAGCTGTCAGCTTTTTCCTGATCACTGCCGTAAACCGTATAATAGACGGTCGCCTGACCTAAATCAGGAGAGACTTCAACATCCATCACCGTAACAAAACCGATGCGCGGATCTTTTATATCGCGCAACAACATAGAGGAGATTTCACCTCTCAGTTGATCTCCAATACGCTGGCAACGCTGACTGCGTTCTTTCATTTATATATCCGTTTTTTTCTTCTGCCGACTACAGTTTAGCGGCGATCTCTTCTATCTCAAAAGCCTCGATAACATCGCCAGCTTTGACATCATTATAGTTCTCTATGCCGATACCACACTCAAACCCGGCAGCCACCTCTTTGGCATCATCCTTAAAACGTTTCAGAGATGAGATCTTACCCTCAACAATGACAACATCATCCCGAAGCAAGCGAATTTGAGCGTTGCGTTTAATTTTACCATCAACCACTCGGCAACCGGCAATCGTCCCAACTTTGGAAACCATAAAGGCCTGACGAACCTCGGCTCGACCCATATAGACTTCACGCATTTCCGGAGCCAGGAGCCCCTCCATCGCCAACCTAATATCTTCGAGAAGACTATAGATTACCGAGTAGAGACGAATATCGACACTCTCTTGCTCCGCCAACTGCTGGGCTTTAAGATCAGGGCGAACATTAAAACCGACAATGATCGCTTGTGAAGCGGCCGCCAACATGACATCAGCTTCCTTGACACCACCGACTGCAGCATGCACAATATTAACCTTGACCTTGGCGGTTGCCTGCTTCCGCAAAGCCTCTGCAACAGCCTCGACCGAGCCCTGAACATCACCTTTAACAATAACATTAAGCTGCTCGACTTCGCCCTCTTCCATCTGCTCGAAAAGATCTTCTAACGAAATCTTACTGGTTTTGGAGATATCCTGCTCACGGGCTTTATGCTGACGATTCGAGGTCAACTCCTTAGCCTGTTTTTCCGATTTGACGACATTAAAATCATCACCGGCTGAAGGTACTCCGCTTAAGCCTAAAATCGCAACCGGGGTTGAAGGCCCGGCACTCTCTATCTGTTCACCCTTATCGTTAAGCAGGGCTCTGACCCGACCGCTGTAGAGTCCGGCAACAATAAAATCACCCGGTTTAACCGTCCCATCCTGAACCAGAACCGTTGCCACAGGCCCTTTACCTCGGTCAAGCCGGGATTCAAGGACAACCCCACTGGCCACTTTGTCAGGATTAGCTGTAATCTCCATCATCTCAGCCTGGAGCAGAACCATCTCCAAGAGGGTGTCAAGATTGAGCCGTTGTTTAGCTGAAACCTCGACAAAAATGGTCTCGCCGCCCCAATCCTCGGAAAGCAGACCATGTTCGGATAACTGACGCCGAACCTCGTCGGGGCGGGCGTTCTCTTTATCTATTTTATTAATTGCAACAATTATCGGCACATCGGCAGCTTTAGCATGATTGATCGACTCAATCGTTGTCGGCATCACTCCATCATCAGCGGCAACCACTAAAATAACGATGTCGGTAACCCCGGCACCGCGCGAACGCATCGAGGTAAAGGCTTCATGACCCGGCGTATCGACGAAGGAGATATCCCCTTTCGGCAAAGAGACCATATAGGCCCCGATATGCTGCGTGATGCCACCGGCTTCACCATCGGCAACCTGAGTTTCACGAATGGCATCTAAAAGTGAGGTTTTGCCGTGATCGACATGCCCCATAATCGTCACCACCGGCGGCCGGGATGTAAGATCCTCGGGTTTGTCAACCACCTGCTCAAGCACCAACTCTTCGTCAAAAGCGACATTCTCGACCGTATGGCCAAACTCTTCGGCGACCAGAACAGCAGTATCAAAATCGACCATCTGGTTAATGGTAACCATACTGCCCATGACCATCAACTTGCCGATCACCTCGCCAGCTTTAACACCCATCTTTTTAGCCAACTCACCAACGCTTATGACATCAGTGATCTTGACAACCCGTTTGATCTGTTTGGGCATCGTGATCTCGGTTTTCTGGCCGCCTCTCTTTTTAGCGGCCCGACCCCGGCGACCTTTACCCCCACGATCATCAGAAAAATTGAGATTTTTTATAACCGAACGGCGCGAGCCTCTACGAGTGCGATTTTCAGTCGAAGGAGTGCCATTATCAGCGCCCGGCTGGGCCCCCTCTTTCTTGCGTGATTTACGACCTTTTTTGCCGCTCACCTCTTTATCTGCTACAGGGCCGGGAGCACCAGTCCCGCTTGGGGATGCCGGTGCAGCGGAACCGTATTTGCTCGGAGCCGCTTCTGAAGCTTTCTTTTTAGTTTTACTCCGGGAGGGCCGAGCTCCGGGACGAGTCCCCAAATCACTCAAAGCCACCCGGCCGATAACCCGCGCTCCGCGAGGCCCGGTCTTGACGCTTTTTTCACTTTTTTCAACGGCAACAACCTTTTCAACGACGACAGTTCCCTCAACTTCATCACTGTCGCTTGAAATCGCCTCGGTCTTAACCGAAGCATCCCCCTCCGCTGTAACCGGAGCCGTCTCAACCGAAGTCTCTGGCGCCACGGACTCATCTGCAATCGAAACTTCCTCTTCGGAAACTTCTTTTGCCGATTCCTGGCCACTAACGGCTTCAGGTTCGACCTCAGGTTCAACCTTTGAAATGATCCTCGCATCGGCACCTGCAACCGACTTTTTCGGAGCTTTAGTTTTAGCCTCCGTTTGCGCTTCGGTAACTTCCGCCACCACCTCATCGGAGACATCATCGACGGCGGGTGCAACCTCAGAGACAACCGGTGCCTCAACTGCAAGCGACTCTTCAACCGCAGAACTTTCGGGCTTGGCTTCTTCAGCAACCTCACTCTCAGGCTCGCCGCTAATTACTGCTTCAGGCTCGGCTACCGGTTTCTCAACAACCTTCCGCCGCCGCCGACGAACCCCGGAACCAACCCGTTTTTCAACAAGATCGGGCCCTTGGTTCTGTTGACACCAGACTTTAACACGATCAACTTCCTCATCGCTCAGTGGACTGAACTTGGTGCTGACCTCAATCTTCAAAGTCTCTAAAATCGTAAGAAGCTCGGGTTCCTTAAGTTTTAAGGTCCGAGAAAGTTCATAAACCTTGGTTTTCTTTTTTTCCCGCAGAATCAAGGTTGGCTACCCCCTAACATCAATCAGTTGTTTTTGTATGGACTATATTTTACAAACACTATTTAAAAATGCACGACTTTCCGAATCCAGGGCCGCAGCCCCAACCGACAAGCGGCCTAAACGACGCTTACCGGCAAGAAAGCGGCTCAAACATTCAGCTTTTCGACAAATATAATAACCCCGGCCCGGAGCCCGAAAGCGACGATCATAAAAGAGCTCATCCCCAACCTGAACCAGGCGGCAGAGAGTTTTCTTTTCCGCCCGCAGTCGACATACCAAGCAGGTACGCAACGGCACGGCTACAGCCTTACTCCGCAGACTCTTTTGCAGACTCATTATCAGGGTCAACCTTTTCAGCAGCTTCTATGTCCGCCACCGGCTGATCATCATCATCATCTTTTTCTTCTTGCGCTTCTTCTACCGGTAAAACTGTCGCAGCGGCCGGTTCACCATCATCAACGACTAAGGTTTCATCAGCTTCACCCACATCATTCGGTACGGCCTCGGCTCCCACATTGCCGTCGGCATCCTGAACTGCAACATCAGGAGCTGGGGGCGGATTTTCGGCAGCCTCTTTAAGGGCATGAAAAACCGTCACAGCCCGCTCAATCAACAGCGCGGGATCGACTCCTTCGTTACCGATAATATCACTAAGCTCAGCTATTGTACTGCCAGCGATATCTTCAATTTTGCGAAAGCCGTTATCATAAAGGAGCTCCATGGCCGTATTATTAAAACCTTCGAGATCGGCAAGCGGCGAAAAGAGCTGATCAAAATCACTCGCCACTCGGGATGCCGACTTGACATCAAGTTTCCAACCGGTAAGCTTGGCTGCAAGTCGCACATTAAGACCTCGGCGACCGATGGCTAAGGAGAGCTGTTCGTCAAGAACAACTATCTCCATCATATGTTTCTCTTCATCGAGAATAATCTTGTTGATCTCCGCCGGTGAGATGGCATTACAGACATAACGAACCGGATCCGGATTCCAGCGAATAATATCGATCTTCTCGCCTTTGAGCTCCTGCACCACGTTCTGTACCCGAGAGCCCCGAACCCCGACACAGGCACCTACCGGATCAACATCGTAATCGCTGGACGATACCGCGATTTTAGCCCGGATGCCGGGTTCACGAGTCGCCCCCTTAATCTCGATTACACCTTCAAAGATCTCCGGAACTTCAACCTCAAAAAGCCTGATCAAAAACCCCGGATGCGTCCGTGAAAGAACAATTTTGGGCCCCTTCACCGTAATCTCAACTTTCAAGAGATAGGCACGAATCCGTTCACCCTGACGAAAATTTTCCCTCGGGATAGTCTCGGAACGGGGCAAAATAGCTTCGGTGGAACCCAAATTAACAATCAGATTGCCGCGCTCGACTCGCTGCACCGAACCACTAACTATATCCCCGACCTTTTCGTGATACTCTTCATAAATACTCTCCCGCTCCGCTTCCCGAATTTTCTGCATGATAACCTGTTTGGCGGTCTGAGCTGCAATCCGGCCAAAGTCATCGGTCTCAAGTTTCAGGCCCAGACTGTCACCAATCTCGACCTCCGGATCAATCTCTAAAGCTTCATGCAGAGAGATCTGGTAATAGGAGTTTTCCACATTTTCGACAACTTCAACAAATTCGAAGAGTTCAATTTCCCCGGACTCTTCATCATATGAAGCCTCGATTTCACGTGCCGCACCCAACTTTTTCTTGGATGCGGTAACCATCGCCGATTCAATTGCTTCGATCAGAATCTCTCGAGGAATATTCTTCTCTTTGCTGACCTGATCAAGTATGAAGCTCAAACTTGAAGACATAACCTTATTTATCTCTCCCTAATATTATGAATAACTATTACACTATTTAAATTTATATACCAGATTACATCTGGAAGTCTCATCCAACGGCACGATGAAGGTTTCACCATCAATCTCTATTGACACCGTCAAGGGATCTTCCTGACAATCACGCAGGATACCTTTAAAACGCCGACGGCCATTAAGCGGCAGAGCCAGCTTTACTTTTACAATCTCGCCAAATCGACTCTGAAAATCTTTCGGACGGCTTAAACGACGATTCAGGCCAGGCGATGAGATTTCTAAACTGTAACGACCCGGAATTGGATCCTCAACATCAAGCAACGCCCCGAACATCCGACTGACATGAGTGCAATCATCAAGACTTACACCCCCTTCCCGGTCAATATAGAGACGCAAAAGATCGTTCTCTTCACTTTGACCAAACTCCAGATCAACCAACTCAAAACCTAAGTTGAAAAGTAGATCCTCAGCCAGAGCTTTAACCCGAACCCGCCAGTCTTCATGCATTTCCGCGTCTAAAACCATCGATCACAATCACTTTTGACATGGCAAAGTAAAATGTTCAGATGCGAGGCGCCCGAAACCTGAGGAATGAAGCGTACAATCAGTACGCTGCAGTGACGAAGGTTGAAGGGGAACAAGGCTGCTGGACATTTTTCGAAGCCATGAAATCCAGATAAAAAAAGTGGGCTCCTACTAAGAGCCCACTTGCAAAAAAGCCGTTACCAGCCACCAAAAATTCGCAAACCGGGGCTCTTCTATCATCACAACTAATAAAATGCAAGCATTTATTGTCAAGGAGGAGATTTGGGCTCGAGGTCTAAAAAATATCTGCCGAAAAAATGTAAAGCTTAGTTTCGGAACGGCGCCAACAATCCGGTGCCAAACCGGCCTTGTGACAGGTATGGGCTAAAAACTCCTCGCGACTCCAGCCATATTCGACGGCCACCTGGGGCAGAAGAAGTCCTGAATAATTTTCGTGACGAATCAAGAGACCGTGTTTACCAACCTCGACAATGTCGGGATCATCAATCTCACGCAAAGGGGTCAGAACCGAGAGTTCAATTTCGATCTCCGGCCACTCTTCAATTGTCATCTCGGGAAAGCGGGGATCATCAAAAGCCGCCGCCTTAGCCATCTCACGAATTGTTTGATAGAGCGGTTTAAAGGCTTCAATATAACCGATACAGCCTCTTAATTCACCACTCTTTTTCAGGGTTACAAAAGCCCCTCGTTTCTCCTTGAGCACCGCACTTTCAGGCACATCATCGGGTAGGTCACCACCCTCAAGCCGGGCTTTGATCACCATCTTTACCTGATTGCGAAGGTACTCTTTTTCTCGCGCAGTAAGACCAAAATCAACAATTTCATGATTCATAATAATAACTCCTAATGTTACTATTCAGCTAACCCGCAAATTCTGGGGACACAATCCTGATTTCCTTCGGAGAATCAGGTTATGTCCCCAGAATTTACTGAAATTCATCAATATACGGTGCTTTTCAACACACGCTGAATAGTTAACTCCTAATAAAACGCTGCTGACATATAGCCGACCACGCGACTATTGTCACCGCAAACCTCACCGGAATGTCGATAGGTAAGAACTTGGGCTCGACCGGCACCAATTTTTTGCGCCGCCAACATCACACTGAGCAGAGGCCCGGCGCCGCAGGCTTCGGCCTGACGATTTTCAATTAAAGACCAGAAGGCGGCCGGATCGAAGGCGGCAACAGCTTTAACAATCTGTTGGTCAAGCTGTTTCGCTTCGACCGCGTTATGGAAATGGGAAAGATCACTGCTGGCGACCAGCAGAAGCCGACGACCGACAGCCAGTTGAGCTAAAATTTCAGCCAGTTTCAGAGCTTGAGACCAGCCCTGTTGCCCCATAATCATCGGCAGCAGCCTGAAATTGCCGAGAGCAACTTGTAAAAAGGGCAACTGAACCTCTAAAGAGTGCTCAAAACGATGGGCCTCAGGCTCAAAATTGATCTCTGGATATTTACCAATAAGCTCGGCGGCAAGCTCACGGTCGACTTCGACCTCGCCCAACGGGGTCATATAATTGCCCACACTATAGATAGAAATGCCATCAAAATAGTGGTGATGCGTGGGAGCCACGACCACCACCAGATCAAACTTGCGCCCCTCTATCAACCGATAGGCGTCGGCCGCAACCGCACCGGAAAAACTGTAACCGGCATGCGGCACCACCAAAGCCACAGGCTCTGATTCATCAATCGCAGAAGCATTGGCTTGTGCCAGATAACCCTCAATCTCACTGCGCAAAGCGAGCTGGTCATCCGTATAAAAGGTACCGGCTACGACCGGCGGACGCAAAATTCCACTATTCATATCTCCCTCCATCAAACAGAATCAAGACATTAACCAAGCTTGGCTCCAAGAAAACTGCAATAGAGTTGCAAAAGACGTTTCTCCTCTTCGTTAAAGGGAATCGTCTTCCGGTTACGTAAGAGCAAGAGAACACCTAACACTCCCGGCGTGCGCAGATGTTTCAAGGGCAGGGCCAAAACTCGACCCGGAGACCGGAACTCAGCTTCAAGCTCTGCGGCTGGCACCCCCTCGGGAGGCTTTCCGCCGGTCGCAAGCTCACCTTTGGTGAAAACTTGACTGACCAGATTATCCTGATCTACGACTATAGCCATACGGCCAAGAATCTCGGCTGGCCGACCACTCCCGTAACAAAAACCGGGAGCCAGCCCCAAGCCTTTGGAACCCGGCAGATAGAGGATCAGAAGTTCCAGGCCCAACGCTGAAAAAAGCTGGCCGGCCGTGGCTTCGACATAGACGGAGAAGCCTTCGTGCAGAACCGCCAGTTCAGAAAGTTTCATGGTAGCTTCAAAGAGCTCTTCACGATCAACATGCTTTTTTACGACCCGCCCGGAATCAGCCCCGACAGCCGCTCCTCCATCGAGACGCAGATCATCAAGGGCGATATCGAGAGAGGCGGCGATATCGGTTATTTCATCGGCAAGATTTTCGAGTAGCTCTTTAAAATCGGTTTCATTAATCGCAAAGGCACTTCCGGCCAGCAGGCTTAAAGCTTCCGCTTTTTGCCGGTATTGGACTTCATTGTCGGAGCCTCCCGAAACTTCGTCATCGGTTTGCAGATCAAGGAGATGGGCCATCTGATTGGCCAGTATCACATAAGCACTAAACCCCGGCAGCGACTCGGTAAAGTTGCGCCAATCGGCACCGGGACGATGCCGACCGATAATCCGCACCAACTCGGTCGGCAAGCCCCAGGATTGAGCGAGCAAAGAACCCACCTCTTGATGATTACAGTAAAAGGCTTCATTTTCAGCCTGACAAAGATCAAATCCCGCCCCCTGATAACCCTGTTCGAGAATCCCGGCATAAGCTTCACCATGCAGGTGACCAAGAATAAGTTTACCCACATCATGAAGCAGTCCGCCGACAAAAGCGGCTTCAGGCTCTTTGAAACCGTCGGCCCTCGCGAGCTCGCGGGCGAGCAGCGCAGTCGCCAGGGAGTGGCGCCACAAACGCCGGTAAACCGTCCAGCGCGGCAACAGCGTAAACATCTTAGAAACACTAAGACCTAAAACCAGACGGCGGATATTATCAAATCCCAAAATCACAATTGCCCGGCTAATGGTTGTGATCTTGGTTCCCCGAGGGTTGTAAAAGGTCGAGTTGGCAACCTTTAAAACCTGGGCCGTCAAGGAGGGATCATCAAGAATTACCCGGCCCAACTCTTCACCGCCGATCTCAGGATTTTCGAGCGCCGCTTCAACCCGTAAAAGAATTTGCGGCAACTGCGGAATCCGTTTTTCGGTATCGATAAAACGTTTAACCTGAGCCAGAGCTTTGACTTTGCTATCAATTGTCAACATTATTAGATCCTGCCTGCATTTCAACTTCAAGCACAACCTGGCAACCCTGGTCACTGCCGCCGATCTTCATGGAACCACCGAGCTTAGAGGCGATCAGGCGGGCCAAACTCAAACCCACCCCCCAAGAGGAGTGTCGGTTTCCACCTGAAGCACCGCAAACAAAGGGTTGCTGCAGCTCTTTAAGCTTCGCCGGCTCAATCCCTGAACCGGTATCACGAATGGTTACGGTTAAGCGTAAAACTCCTTCCGCAATCTCTTGCGACTCTGCATTACAAACAACAATACCGCCGGAGGGACTGTTCTGCAAGGCATTTTCAAGAATCTCCCAGATCATGGCTCGCAACAGTTCGGCATCAGTAACTACCCGCTCCGGCAACTCGCCGACCGCCTGAAATATGATGGTCAAACCAATTGCCTCAGCCCGTCGCTTAGCCATACTATTAAGTTCGGCGAAAAATTGGGGCAACTCTAAAACGGCCGCAACCGGTTTTTGTTCACCAACCTCAAGAGCATTTAAAAGATAAACTTTTTCAAGACCTTCAAGAGCTTCTCGACAGACCTGCTTGATCTCGACTACAAGTTTGCGGCTCTCCTCATCAATCTCCCCCATCTCAAGGTTGATCGCCTGACTCGAAACATAGTTCAAAACCCCCTGCAGCCGCTCCAGTGAACGCCGCTGGGAGTTGGTTTTACGAAGATAGATCTCACTCGCCACCTTTTTGGTCTGAGAGACAGTTTTGCGACCGTCATCGAGTTTACCCTGAAGCTGCAGGTTATCAACCTGAAGCCGCTTAGCCTCCCCGCGCTCTTCCTCCCGGCGTTCAAAACGTTCGACAGCCGCCGCCAGAGCCGGTTTAATATCGTTGTCAATACTCCAGGGCTTGGTGATATAGCGAAAGATTCGTCCTTCGTTAACGGCGGCCAGCACCGTACTGGTATGCGAGTAACCGGAGAGAACCATGCGAATAACATCAGGATATTTTCGTCCCACCTCCTGGAGAAGCTCAAGCCCGTTCATCTCCGGCATCTTCATATCGGAGACAATCACCTGAACCGGTTGCACTGCCAGAATCTCCAGAGCTTCCATGCCGCTTATAGCAAAAAGGGCACGATAGGGTTCACCAATAAGACCCCTTTTCAAAGATTTCAAAACTCGCTGTTCGTCATCAACAAAAAGTACACTGTGCTTTTTTTCCGCTGCCATTAATAACACCTTCTCAACCCATCAATCTTCAAATAATATAACCGCCCCATCCCGGTCACGTTCGATCCGTGAGATACCGGGATAGATTTCCTCAATCCGCGCCACAACGTGCGCCTGTTCCTTGAGCTTTTTTTTCAGCTCCCGGTTTTCGCGACGCGCTTCTTCCAGTTCTAAAGCACGAATTACGGTCCAGTAGAGATCATGGTTGTTCCAGGGTTTGAGAATAAACTTATAGACCCCAACCTCATTAA
This sequence comes from Candidatus Tharpella aukensis, assembly GCA_021163445.1. Taxonomy (GTDB): domain Bacteria; phylum Desulfobacterota; class Anaeroferrophillalia; order Anaeroferrophillales; family Tharpellaceae; genus Tharpella; species Tharpella aukensis. The sequence goes on along the minus strand of JAGGWR010000142.1, from coordinate 521 downwards.
TCGCCCGCAGAGTGGTTTCCAGATCGGCGTGACCGGTCAAAATAATTCTGATAATCTCCGGCCGCATCCGGCTGACTTCGGTCAAAAACTCAAGCCCGTCCATCTCCGGCATCATGTAGTCACTGATCACCAGACGAAGATCGGTGAATTTTTTGACCATCGACAAAGCTTCATCAGGACTGGTCGCAACTTCAACCCTGATAGAACCGGCGGCGGCAAAAACCCGGCGCACGGCATTCACCACCCGACTCTCATCATCAACAATCAAAATGCGATGAAAATCATTATCAGACATTTCAGGATTCATAATTCCTCGTAAATATTCGGCTTTACGTTGTAAAGCCATCAAGGCACAAAGGCAGCAGGCACATAGGCACAAAGTTTAAATCCGAGACTCTAGGAGGCTGTCCGAGAATGCCATTTTCCCCCAGCTCTTCGTTATTTTTTTAAAATAATGCTCGGAATATTAGGTATATGCCTGCGCTTATTTGAAAAAAATGCCTCGATCTGAGAAAAAATTT
>JAGGWR010000098.1 GCA_021163445.1 Candidatus Tharpella aukensis | reverse complement strand
ATTTCTGTTTTTCCAGCGCTCATTACGCTGAAATTGAAGAACTCGCTCGTGCCTCGCTCAAACAGCTTCAATTTCGGGCGCTTCATTCGCTGGGAAAAACGACGAAATTTTACGAGACGTTCCGAGACACCACCTGACCGCCCTCCAAGCTGAATAGTTGCGTTTTTTCATCAAATAATGATCACCAGCCATAATGTCAATAGTAATATTTGTTGGATCGTTATGTGTTGACTTAAGTCAGAGTAAATTTGACAGTTTGTGGTAATGTTTTTGTCGCGGTTTTTGTTCAATCTGTCCCGGCTGGGGTCATTTCTTGACACTTGGCAGCCGAAAAGTTTGAGCAAAACCAAAATTTTTACGACGCCATCTTGAACTTAACAAAAACTAAAGCACAGGAAATCAACAGATGAGTGAAAAAATAACACCAAATAAAGTTGCCGATACCCCGGCTCTGGTTGAAGAGAGGGAAACTATCAGTGTGATGATAAATCTTTATTGTCGTGATCATCACCAGGGTTTGCCGCCCTGTGAATCATGTCGGGAGTTGCTTGAATATTCCATTGAGCGGGTACGGCAATGCCCGTTGCAGGAAAAAAGGACGACTTGTGGGCAATGCCCGATTCATTGTTATAAACCGTCAATGCAGAAAAAGATAAAAGCGGTGATGCGCTATGCCGGGCCGAGAATGTTGACGGCTCATCCGATATTGGCCGCAAAACATATATTTAAGGCGTTGGCCAAAAATTGAGTTTTACGACGCCATCATCTTTAAAAGCTTGAGGATTATTAGAAGAAATGGTATGCCATGCCTGCGTCATAATAATCTTTTAGAAATTGGGGGAAAGTTTTGAGTTTTTGGCCGCGGCGACAATCTCGGAAAATTGATTTAGGTAAGGTTTCAATTGGTGGTCAGGCTCCGATTTCAGTGCAGTCCATGACCAATACCGATACCCGTGATGTGGCGGCGACGGTAGCTCAAATCAAACGGCTTGAGCGGGTTGGTTGTGAACTTGTCCGGGTGGCGGTGCCCGATGAAGCTGCGGCAAATAAGTTGGCTTCGATCAAAAAAGAGATTGGCATTCCGTTGATTGCCGACATCCACTTCAGTCATCGTCTGGCGCTTATCGCCGTTGAGCAGGGGGTTGATGGTTTGCGTCTTAATCCCGGCAATATCGGCAGCTCTGCTCGGGTTCGCGAGGTTGTTGCTGCCTGCAGAGATCGGGCTATCCCGATTCGTATCGGCGTCAATGGTGGTTCTCTCGAAAAAGAGACAGTTGAAAAATATGGCTATACCCCGAAAGCCTTGGTCGAGAGTGCTCTGGGTCATGTCCGACTGCTGGAAGATGAAAATTTTGAGCTTATCAAAATCTCTCTGAAATCCTCTGATGTTATGGCTACATTAGCTGCTTATCGATTGTTGGCAAAAGAGGTTGACTATCCTTTTCATGTCGGTATTACAGAGGCCGGTACCGCGTTGCGGGGCTCAATAAAATCGGCTGTGGGCTTAGGTTTACTTCTTGGCGAAGGGTTGGGTGACACCTTAAGAGTTTCGCTGACTGCGGCTCCGGAAGAGGAGATTTTTGTCGCCTTTGAGATTTTAAAAAGCCTGGGTCTGCGCCAACGGGGGATTGAACTTATCTCTTGTCCCACCTGCGGGCGTACCGAGGTGGCCCTGATTCAACTTGCGGATGAGGTTGAAAAAGCTCTGGCCCATATTCAGGAACCTTTGAAGATCGCGGTCATGGGTTGTGTGGTCAATGGTCCCGGCGAAGCCCGGCATGCCGATTTCGGGATTGCCGGCGGCAAAGGTGTCGGGCTCCTGTTTCGTCACGGTGAAGTTTTAGGGAAATTGCCGGAGGGTGAACTGGTTCAAGCTCTGGTTGATGAAGTAGAAAAATTTATTGCTAAGCAACATATATGAGTCGCTTAAATAATAAAAATCTTTTAAGCAGTCCCGGTTGGTGGCAGCGCTGGTTGCTGGCGGGGCGGCTTTGCTGGAGTCTGATGGGAGATCGCCGGGTTCCTTTCTATCTGAAGCTCATTCCCTTGTTTGCCGTGGCCTATTTTTTTTCACCTTATGATCTTTTACCTGACTTCATCATTCCCGGTTTGGGTCAGGTTGATGATTTACTGGTTATTTTTCTTTCCTGTCGACTCTTTTTCTACCTCGTGCCGGGGGAGATAATGCGTGAACATCAAGAGAGACACTATTGATTATGAGTAGCAAAACTAATCCTGAGATTCGTCTCCTGCCGCCCGAGGTTTGCAATCAGATTGCGGCGGGAGAGGTGGTTGAACGGCCGGCTTCCGTGGTTAAGGAGTTAGTCGAAAATGCCCTTGATGCCGGGGCTGATCAGATCAAAGTGGTGATTGAAGAGGGCGGGAAAAATTTGATTGAAGTGACCGATAATGGTCATGGCATGGATTCAGCTCAGGCGCGTCTTGCTTTAGAACGTCATGCAACCAGTAAAATCAGATCTGCGGCTGATCTTTTCGGGGTTAGCAGCTACGGTTTTCGCGGCGAGGCTTTGCCCAGTATTGCCGCCGTTTCCCGTTTTACATTGACCTCTCGTACCCGAGAGATGGAGGCTGCGGTCAAAATTGAGGTTGCCGCCGGGGGTGAAATTCGAGAAGAGTCAGCAGGCTCTCCAGTCGGAACCAGGATTACAGTTGCCGATCTTTTCTACTCGGTTCCGGCGCGCAAAAAATTTCTAAAAACGACCAATACCGAAAGAGGTGCGGTTTTAGAACGCTTGCAGCGGTTTGCCATGTCTCATCCTGAATGCTCATTTGTGCTTGAACATAATGGCCGGCGTTTGCTCAATGCGACCCAAGGTGATCGTGAAATTGATCGGGTGGCTTCCGTTTTAGGACTTGAACTTGATGATCAATTGCGTGAACTTAACGAGGTCGGCGGCGATGAGATTAAGGTCAGAGGCTATGTCAGCCTGCCGGTTGTCCAGCGTTCAAACAGTCGCCATCTCTACTTTTTTGTCAATCGCCGGGCGGTTCGCGACAAGGCTCTGCTTCAAGCCCTGATAAAAGCTTATGAAGGAACTTTGCCTCGGGGCCGCTACCCGGCCGCAGCTCTTTTTTTGACAGTTGCCGATGGGGCGGTTGATGTTAATGTTCATCCGGCAAAAGAGGAGGTTCGATTTGCTGATGGCGGTCGCATTTTTGGTCTGATTCGTCAAGCTGTAGCGGAAACCCTGAGTGGTTATCCATCTTTAAATTCGGCTGCCGATTTTTTTGCCCCGGCCGGGGGGCAGGGGAGGGATGTCGGTGCGCCTGCGGTTTTTTCTTCCGGCGAATCCCAAGAGAATTCTCTGCCGCCGACGTTTTTTGAAAATTCAGAACCAGAGGATATTGATTGTCGAGGGCTCTCTTCGGGGTTTTCGAGCCCAACCTTTCCTCGATCCTCAGTATCGATTGGTGGCAGTTACCCTAAATCTGCATACGATTCATCTCGGATTAGCTCTCAAAATGGTGAAACGGGGCAGGTGGTTGAGTCTCGACCCGCTGATCTCTCCTCTTTTTCATCACTATCTTCTTCTGCAAATGGTGCAGAGAGCTTGCCCGGTATGCAGAGCCCTGCGACCGGCTTTTTTTCGGCTATGACAATTATAGGTTCTCTCTGGAACGCCTATATAGTTTTGCAATCTAAAGATAAATGCTACATGCTTGATCAGCATGCGGCCCACGAACGGGTTATTTTTGAGGATCTTAAAAGTAAGCGATTAGGCAATAGCGCGGCCCAGCGTCTGCTTTTGCCGATTCAAGTTGAGTGTACGCCCGGTGAAGAAATTCAGGCGCAAGAGTGCCGGGAGCTGCTTAATAGTCTGGGTTTTGAATTTGAATCTTTGGGGCCGCACACGCTGGTCTTAAAGACGGTTCCGATGCTGGTTGACGGTTTGCAGGTCGACAATGTTTTCTTAGAGACCCTGGTCGATATCGCAAGCGGCGGCAGCGGCCGGGACTCAGCCGTTATCGATGATATGCTGGCTAGTCTCGCCTGTCGGATGGCTGTAAAAGCGAATCAATCATTGACTTTTTTAGAGATTCGGACACTGCTTGAAAAACTTGACAAAACCCCTTTGGCGCACACCTGTCCGCACGGTCGCCCATTCTATTTTACACTGGATCGAAGTGAGATAGAGAAACGTTTTCAACGTTGATGATCTTTATATGAATGTGAAAGTTTATAAGTTAATATACGTCTTTTTTCTGCTCCTCCTTGGACTTACTGCCTGTAGTCGGCCGCCGCTTGAACCTGGGTCTTTGGTCGGGGATGCGGCCGATGGTCGGGCGGCCTGGATGCGGATGGTCGAACTGGAGAGCCTTAAGGGTACGGCTATACTCTCTTGGAAAGCGACTGATGGCAGGAAAGGTAAACATAAGGTGCGCCTTTTTCTTGAGCCGCCCGAACATTTAAAAATACAATGGCTTACCCCTTGGGGGTCGGTTGCCGGACAGCTCCTTATGGTGGCTGATCAATTTTGGTTTTCCGACTCCCGGCAAAGATTGACATGGCATGGTCAAACAGCTGATTTTAATAGCCTGTTTGAGCAAAAAGAGAATCTTGATTGGGCGGTGGCGTCGCAATTTTTCAGGTACTGGCCTCTGCTTTTCAGCTCTCCCGAAGAGGATGACGGAACTTTTGGAAATCAAGCTTCTATCGATTATCTGGTTACCGATGAAGGCCGTTATCTGAATAAGATTGTTCGTTTTAAAAACGGAGATGAGATGCATGTGCGGCTTGATGATCTGGAAACGCTGGCCGATAATCGTTTGATGGCTCATAATATTGAGGCCCTTAGTCGCAGCGGCCGGATTGGTTTGAGTTTGCGTCAATTTACATTGCAAAAAGAGCTCGCTCCAGAAAATTTTATCTACAATTTGAAAAATTTTAAAATACGTGAATGTTCTGCTTATTGAGGAGATAACTATGTCGGAAAATGAAAATAGTTTTGATGTTTTGATTATTGGCGGCGGTCCGGCCGGATTGACCGCCGGTCTTTATGCGGCCAGGGCTCGCATGAAATGTGTTTTGTTGGAAAAGATGATGATGGGCGGCCAGATTGCGACGACGGAAATGGTCGATAACTATCCCGGTTTTCCTGAAGGTATCGCCGGTGCCCAGATCGGGCCTCTGTTTGAGGCTCAGGCCAAACGTTTTGGTCTGGAAGTTCGCCAATTTCAGGAAGGACTTAAGGTTGAGCGCCGGGATGAGGGTTTTTTGGTTACTTGTGCCAACCATGATGAACTTTTTTGTAAAAGTTTGATTGTTGCATCCGGCAGCGGTTGGACGCCGCTTGGGATTCCTGGAGAAGAGCGCCTTAGGGGGGCTGGAGTCTCCTATTGTGCGACTTGTGATGGAGCTTTTTTTCGTGACCTGGAACTGGCCGTTATCGGGGGTGGTAATTCAGCCGTGGAGGAAGCTCTGTTTTTGACTAAATTTGCCAGTAAGGTCTATATTATTCACCGTCGGGATCAATTGCGGGCGGAAAAGATTGTCCAGGAAAAAGCTTTTGCCAATCCTAAAATTGAGTTTGTCTGGTCGCATGTGCCGCTGGAGATCGTTGGCGAAAAAGAGGTCGAAGGGGTGCTGGTGAAAAATCTTAAAAATGATGAAGAACGTCTACTCCCGGTAGCCGGGGCTTTTATCTATGTGGGTATGAAAGCTGACAGCGAGATAGTCAAGGAGCTGGTTGAGATGGATGACCAGGGCTATATTGAAGCATCCGAGGATACCAAAACCTCATGCCCCGGTATTTTTGCAGCCGGTGACGTCCGGCAGAAGCCTTTACGTCAAGTTGCCACCGCAATTGCCGACGGGGCCACAGCCGCAATTATGGCGGAAAAATATATCGAGTAAATATGGGAATAGTTACAATTTCTTACCTGTTGCATTTGTCTCAAGATTACGCTAGATTGAACGGTTTATGTTTTAGTTATTTAATTGTGTTAAAAGGATTTACCTTTTATGGATTACGCTCTGTTGCGTAAAAAAATGGTCGAAGAGCAGATTGTTGCTCGTGGCCTTAAAGATCCCCGTATTCTTGATGTAATGCGGCGGGTACCGCGTCATCTTTTTGTTGAACCAGGACTGGCCCATCAGGCTTATGGTGATTCACCTCTGCCCATCGGCGAAGCTCAGACTATCAGCCAACCTTATATTGTTGCCTATATGTTGTCATTTTTAGGCCTTGGCGGTAGCGAGAAGGTGCTTGAAATCGGCATGGGTTCGGGCTATTTGACAGCTCTGCTCTCCGGGTTGGTTGAAAAGGTTTATGCGATTGAGCGTTTGCGCTCTTTGGCGATTCCGGCGAGACAGTTGTTGGATCAGTTGGAGTGTACTAATGTACTGGTCAAAATTTTTGATGGTAGTTACGGCTGGCCGGACGCGGCTCCATTTGAGGCCATTGTAGTTTCAGCTGTAGCTTCTGAAAAACCTCCGCTTCCGCTTTTACAGCAACTGGTAGTTGGTGGTAAATTGGTGATTCCTCTGGCGACCGAGAAGGGGCAGTATCTCTATCGGATTATCCGGCATGGGGAGAATGATTTTAAAAGTGAGCGTCTCTTGGCTTGCAGTTTTGTGAAATTGGTGGGACGTGGCGGGAGAGGATAAACATATTTTTTCCGGCGGCGCTCTTGAGTCGTACCTTGAAGATATTCGCGGCATTCCTCTGCTTGATGAAGTCGGAGAGGTCGAACTTGCCAAACGAGTTCAGAGTGGTGACGAAGAGGCTCGGAAAAAGATGATTGAGGCCAACCTGAGGTTGGTTGTTCACTTGGTCAAGCATTATCAGAATCGGGGCCTGCCGACCGAGGATCTGATTGAGGAGGGTAATCTCGGCCTAATTCGGGCGGTCGAACGTTTTGACCCGAAATTTAAGTGTCGTTTCTCAACCTATGCGGTTTGGTGGATTCGTCAATATATGAGTCGGGCCCTGATCAGCCAAAGTAAAATTATCCGCCTGCCGGTTCATGTAGTCGATGAATACAATACCTATATTAAGGGCCGACAGAAATATATTCGTGAATTTGGTCGTGAACCCAGTTTTGAAGAGGTTGCCGACTATATCGGTCATAAATTTACCTCCTTTACTCCATCTTTGGCTCGGCTCAATAATCTTGTTACACTGACTTCCGGTAGTAATAAGAATGGTGATCGTGATCGTAATGATGGGGGGGGTGGGACACTTTTGCTGGAACAGCTGGCAGATGACAAAAACGAAAACCCATTAGATATTCTTGATCATGACCTGCGCCTGAAAATTATCCTTTGTTGGCTTGATGAATTGAGACCTAAAGAGCGGGTGGTGATAACTAAACGATTTGGACTTTCTAAAGAAGAGGGCCAGACGTTGGAAGAGATCGGCGGGCAACTGAATCTTACCAGGGAGAGAATTCGTCAGCTCGAAAAAGCGGCTCTACATCGTTTGAAAAAAATTGTTGATAGTTATAACTACACACTGGAAGATCTTCTTTGATGGCGTCGCACCCCAGGGCACTTCCTGCGGGGCGTCTATCGAAATTTTTACTTAGCCATTCCATGACTTTTTATGAGTTAATTGATAGTTTAACCTCTGTATTTATTTTGAGATGACGAAGTTACTGGAAAAAATTCACGATCCGAGTGATCTTAGGGGGCTCAGGGTTGAAGATTTGCCGCAATTAGCGGCTGAAATTCGGAGTTTGATTATTGAGACTGTGGCCCGCAATGGCGGCCATCTGGCTT
>JAGGWR010000228.1 GCA_021163445.1 Candidatus Tharpella aukensis | reverse complement strand
TCTATCTATATGTAACTATATCAGCGTCAGTAGAAAAGTCCTTAATATTGATGGATTTCAGTAAATTCTGGGGACATAACCTGATTCTCCGAAGGAAATCGGGATTGTGTCCCCAGAGTTTACGGGTTAGCTGAATAGTTTCATCTATTTTTCCGCTATCAATAGTTGCGCCTCAGCCAGGGCTTGAGCCGGACTGTTAATCGTCCCATTAAGTTGTTTCTGGTGGATCAGTTTTATTATGATACCAATTGCCGGGCCCGGTTCAAGGCCTAAGGCGATTAGATCTTTGCCGCTGATCAGGGGCTTGATAAAATTTGCCCGTTCCAGGTGGTAAATTTCCCTGAGGCGGCGACTCAGGTTGCAAAGGGCCTCAAGCCGAGGGCCGGGAGCCCGGCCACGGGTAGCTTCGAGATCGGCCAGGGCGTGGAGCAGAAGGAGATCAAGGTCGCCCTCAAGGTCAAAGACCAATCGGCGCAAGCTCTTCTCTTTGGCGTTGTTCAGGTTGAGTAACAGGGGGCGCAGATGGTTCTCGATCAGGCGCGAGAGACGCTTGAGAAACTCTTTGCCAAGGGCGAAGCCGACTAATGTTTCGCGGCCGAGATGGGCCGAAAAACGCTCATGACCGTAGAAATGAATGGTGCCGGTATCGGGGTCTATGGTTTTGGTTAGAGCTTTGCCGGTGTCATGGAGCAGGGCGGCCCATTTGAGCAGAACCCGATCGGCGCATGTCGGCGGCTTAATCGCGAGTGGATTCTTTTGACAAAATTGGTCAAGAGCTTCAACCACAGCCAGGGTGTGATCGAGCGTGTCAAGATGGTGAAAATTATTCTGCTCCAGGCCCGCCAGCGGAGCCAGCGGCGGCAGGATTTTTTGTAAGGCACCAACGCTTGCGAGCTCCTTAAGTCCACGGGCCGCCTGATGGTGGGCCAGAATGTGGTTAAATTCGATGGCAAAACGTTCTTTGGCTACCTGATTGAGAGCGTCGACTGCAACTGCCATTGCGGCTCTGGTCGCGGTCGTCAGTTGGCCGTCGATCTCCAGCATGAAGCGAACCGCCCGCACAACCCGTAAGGGGTCAGTCAGGAGATTGTCGGAAGTAACGCAAATAATGGTGCCCTCTGCCAGAGCTTTACGACCCGCGTAAGGGTCGTGGAAACTTTGTTCGTGCAGGCCCCAGGCCATGGCATTGATCGTAAAATCACGGCGCCCAAGATCGCTGTCCAGATCCGGGCCGTTTAAGGCGGCCAGATCGACCGTTATTTTATCGCCGACCAATCTCCGGGTCAGAAATTTTTCCGCCCCCATAGTAATAAAGTGACCGGTCGTCACTTTAAGCAAAATATCTTCCCAATAGGCCATATCTACGGCCAGGCAGGTAAAATCAAGATCGTTGATCTCTTTACCGCTCAGCAGATCACGCAATGCGCCGCCAACCAGGTAGAGGGGTTTGTCATCTTGCCGGGCGGCGGTCGTAAGCTCTTCCCAGGCCGGAAAAAACTTGCACAGTTGTTGGTTTAAGTCAGAAATCATAGTTTAAAGTCGATTCCAATGTAATTCATTAATATTGTAGAAAGTAGCGTATCATCTATAATTTTTTAGAATTTGTCAAACGAATTGTTTTATCGTTTAAGCTCGCATATAATATGTATATAGGGATAAAATTATGCAGGATTTAAAAGTTTTATACGTTGTGGGTTAAAGCTTGACAGGGTCGTCTCTTTTGTGTAGTGGCGAGAGCATATAAATCAATGTTTTTTGTTTATTATGTATTGTCCACAAGGTGCTGAGGAGATAATTTTGTGGCCTTCTGATGCGAATGTTGGTCGCAACGATAATATGGTGGCGATTAATTCAACCATTAAGATCGATCTTTTGGGTCAATGTTTTTCGGAATCGATGGGGCCGAAACAGTGGAGCGGCACCGGCGGTCAGGTCGATTTTTTCCGTGGCGCTAATATTTCTAAAGGTGGACAGGGTTTTGTGACGATGCCCTCAACCGCAAAAAAAGGCACGGTCTCCAGGATTGTCCCGGCTCTGAAATCGGGCGCTGTGGTCACCACTAATAAAAACGATGTTGATAAAGTTGTGACCGAGTACGGGATTGCCCAGATGCGTGGTCAAAATGCGCGGCAGCGAGCTTTGGGCCTGATTCGCATCAGTCATCCCGATTTTCGTGATGAGTTGAAGAAAGCGGCTCAAGCAATGAACGTAATTTGATTATGCTGCAATCTGGTGAAAAACTGGTTTTGGCGACGGCCAATCCGGGCAAAAGAAAAGAGATACAAGCTCTGCTGGCCTCATCCGGCGTCGAGCTTGTATCTCTGCTTGAATATCCACATCTGGTTATGCCGGAAGAGACCGGTACTACTTTTGTTGCTAATGCCGGGATAAAAGCCCGCGCCGTGGTTGAGGCTACCGGGCATTGGGCTTTGAGTGATGATTCCGGTCTCGTGGTTGAGGCTCTGGCCGGAGCTCCGGGGGTGCATTCGGCCCGTTATGCCGGGCTTAACGCTGATGATAGCGAAAATAATTTAAAATTATTGCAGGTTTTGGCCGAAGTCCCCGACAATCAGCGGGCTGCGGCTTTTATTTGTGTTATGGTGCTCGCTTCACCGGCCGGTGAGGAGTTTGTTTTTGAAGGTCGTTGTCGTGGCCGGATCGGTCGCCGGCTGATTGGTTCCGGGGGGTTTGGTTATGATCCTCTCTTTTTGACTGAACCTGATTTTCGTCTGAGTATGGCTCAGTTGAGTTCGACTCAAAAGAGTGCTATCAGTCATCGCGGTCAGGCGTTGCGTGAATTTTGCCAGTGGTTTGAGGCTCTATGATAACAAGTCTAGAAGGCTGTTCGAGAATAGCAATTTTTCTCAGATTGAGGCATGCGAGAAAAATTACCGCAGGCATACACTAAGTATTCCGAGGATAATTTTTTGAGCATAACGAAGATATGGGGAAAAAGGGCATTCTCGGACAGCCTTCTGAAAAAAGTGTTGACAAGTGACCGTTAAATCTCTATATGCTCGTCTAAAGCCCTCCTTTATTAGATGTCTCTTAAATTTGCCGCTTTTGAAAAGCATTTATCCATAATTATAAAACAGTTCCGGTTAATTCTTCATACCCAATTCCTGATTCCTGTCGAAAATATTTGAAATCAATTTGATACTACCCGGATTATATTTAATAGCTACTTTTTTGATGGTGAAATACGGATTTTGTCATAAATTTTTCTTTCGGCGGTTACCGTTAGCAAAATTTGTCTTTAATTTTAATTGGTTGTGCTGGTGACGAAACCTTTAAACTTATAATATATTTGAAAATTTCGGGAAATTTTAAGGAACGTGTATGAATCTGTCTGAGCTGAAAACCAAAAAAATCTCTGAGTTGATGGAGATGGGTCATGAAATGAAGGTCGAAGGGGCTGCCGGTATGCGGCGCCAGGATTTGATCTTTGCCATTCTACAGGCTCATGTCAATAAGAACGGAGCAATCTTTGGCGAAGGTGTGCTGGAGACCCTGCCGGATGGTTTTGGTTTTTTACGGGCCCCCGATTATAATTATCTCTCCGGTCCGGACGATATCTATGTCTCCCCTTCGCAGATTCGCCGTTTCAACTTGCGTACCGGTGATACCGTGGCCGGACAAATCCGTTCACCGAAAGAGAGTGAGCGCTATTTTGCTTTGCTCAAGGTGGAAGAGGTCAACCAGGATTCGCCGGAAGTTTCTCGTAACAAGATTCTTTTTGATAACCTGACCCCGATCTTTCCCGATGAGCGTTTTACACTTGAACGTGAGGCCGATAACTATTCGATGCGGGTCATGGATCTGATTACGCCGATCGGTAAGGGCCAGCGTGGTTTGATTGTGGCTCCACCGCGTACCGGGAAAACTGTACTTTTAAAGCAGATTGCCAATAGCTTAACGGAAAATCATCCCGAAATCACCCTGATTGTTCTCTTGATCGATGAGCGTCCCGAAGAGGTCACCGATATGAAGCGTTCGGTGCGCGGCGAAGTGATCTCTTCAACCTTTGACGAACCGCCTCAACGCCATGTTCAGGTTGCGGAGATGGTTTCCGAGAAAGCCAAGCGTCTGGTTGAGCATAAGCATGATGTGGTGATTTTGCTCGATAGTATCACGCGTTTGGCCCGAGCCTACAATACCGTGATTCCGGCCAGCGGCAAGGTGCTTTCCGGCGGTGTTGATTCAAACGCCCTGCATAAACCGAAACGCTTTTTTGGGGCGGCCCGTAACATTGAAGACGGGGGTTCTTTGACCATTATTTCGACGGCTCTGATCGATACCGGAAGCCGGATGGATGAGGTTATCTTTGAAGAGTTCAAGGGCACCGGTAATATGGAGCTTCACTTAGAGCGCCGTTTAGCCGACAAACGAACCTTTCCGGCGATGGATGTGATTCGCTCCGGAACCCGGCGTGAAGATCTCCTGATGGATCCTCAGGATCTGCAGAGGATTTGGATTTTACGGAAATTCATTCAGCCGATGAATGTTGTTGAAGGCTTGGAGTTCCTCCTCGAAAAAATGAAAGGCACCAAGAATAACGCAGAGTTTTTAGAGTCCATGAATAGATAAAGGTTTTTTTATTGACAATAACGCGCATTAAGATGTAGAAAGCGCGCTTCGCCCGATTCGGGCTTAAAAATACGGAGGTTTTTTTAGATTATGAGAGAAGGTATTCACCCTAAATACGAAACCTGCGCAGTTAACTGCGCTTGTGGCTTCAGTTTTGAGACTCGTTCAACTATCCCGGAGATCAAGATCGAGGTCTGTTCCCAATGTCATCCCTACTTTACCGGTAAGCAGAAGTTTGTTGATTCAGCCGGTCGGATTGAGAAATTCCGTCGTAAATACAAGAAGTAGTCGGTTTTAAGCTTGATTGTCTCCCTGCTGACCTATACCCCGGAAGCCGAGCGCATTGTTGCGACTGCGGCCCGGCTCTGTTACGCGGCGGTTGATGTTAAGGCGTTAGAGCAACGTTATGCGTCGGATGATGACCGGCGTATGATCAGTAAAGTCTTGGCTATTGGTCATCACGGGGTTTTGGAACATGCGGTTTTCAGCTTCGCGGCTGAAGGCGTTTCCCGGGCTTTGACGCACCAGCTGGTGCGTCACCGTTTGGCTTCTTTTGCGCAGCAGAGTCAGCGTTATGTTGCTTTCGATGGTGGCTTTGATTATGAGATGCCGCCGTCGATTGCCGCACAGCCTGAATTGGCGACCCGTTTTGACGACGAGATGCGTCGTTTGGCGGATCTCTATGCCGACTTGAGAGAAGCCGGAATTGCGGCCGAAGATGCCCGTTTTGTCCTGCCTAACGCTTCCCATTCCCGTCTTATAATGACCATGAATGCCCGGGAGTTGCGTCACTTTTTTCGCCTGCGTTGCTGTCGGCGCTCCCAATGGGAGATTCGGGCCTTGGCGACTAAGATGCTTAAAGAGGTGATTAAGGTCGCTCCGGCACTCTTTCAAAAGGCCGGGCCCGGTTGTCTGGCCGGAGCTTGCCCTGAAGGTGCAATGAGCTGTGGCGCCGCCGCAGAAGTGCGCCGCGAATTTGCTGATCTCGTGTAAAAATCACCGGAACCCTATATAATAGTTACAATCTCATAAAATAGTCACAATCTTATGTTTGCAAAACTTGAAGAAGTTGAACAGCGTTTGTTGGATCTGGAGGCTGAAGTAATTCAGCCCGAAGTGATAACCAATCGCAAGCGCTATCAGGAGGCGACCAAAGAGCTCGCTGACCTGCGTCCGGTGGTTGAGGCTTTTCGTGCTTATCGAGAGATTGCAGCCGAGATTGAAGATCACCGTGAACTTTTGCAAGGTGACGACGACGATCTTAAAGAGCTGGCTAATGAAGAGCTGCCCGCTCTCGAAAAGCAGCTTGCGAAACTCGAAAAAGAGATTCATCTCCTGTTATTGCCTAAAGATCCCAATGATGAAAAAAATGTTATTTTAGAGATTCGGGCCGGTACCGGCGGGGACGAAGCTGCCCTTTTTGCGGGAGATCTTTTTCGTATGTATGCCCGCTATGCCGAGCGCCAGAATTGGAAACTTGAAGAACTTGGGCGGAGTGAAACCGGCGTTGGTGGATTAAAAGAGATTATTGTCCTGATTAAAGGTAAAAGAGTCTATAGTCGTTTGAAATATGAGAGCGGTGTGCATCGGGTTCAGCGGGTGCCGACCACCGAATCGCAGGGCCGCATTCATACCTCGGCGGTGACTGTCGCAGTGTTACCGGAAGCCGACGAAGTCGACGCCAATATCAACCCCCAGGATTTGCGAATCGATATTTATCGCGCCTCCGGCCCTGGAGGCCAGAGTGTTAATACGACCGATTCGGCTGTGCGCATTACTCATATCCCGACCGGACTTGTGGTTTCGAGTCAGGATGAGCGTTCCCAGCATAAAAATAAAGAGCGCGGCATGAAGGTTTTGGCCTCGCGTCTGCTTGATCTGCGGATGAGTGAACAGCATGAGTTGATCAGTTCCGAGCGTCGTCAACAGGTCGGCAGCGGTGATCGCAGTGAACGGATTCGCACGTACAACTTCCCTCAAGGTCGGGTTTCCGATCATCGTATCGGGCTGACTCTGCACAAACTTGATCAGATTATGCAAGGTGAAATCGGTGAACTGATTACGGCCCTGCTCTCCCATTTTCAGGCTGAGGCGATGAAAGGGTCAACTTCATGACTGAAACCTGGACGGTGCTCAGCCTGCTTAACTGGGCCGCGCCGTACCTCGAAAAAAATGGTTCCAGCTCTCCCCGGTTAGATGCCGAATTGCTCCTCGCCAAGGTTCTTGACTGTCAACGTCTTGACCTTTATCTGCGTTTTGATAAACCTCTGGCTTCATCCGAACTTGCCTCCTTTAAAAAATTAATTCTTGAACGTCGTCAAGGGGTGCCGGTTGCCTACTTGCTCGGTGAAAAAGAGTTTTGGTCACTCTCCTTTCAGGTCTCTCCGGCGGTGCTGGTGCCGCGTCCCGAAACTGAACATCTGGTTGAAGCATCCATCAATTTCCTGGAAGAAAAATTTCCTACAGGTTGCGGTGTGCTTGATCTGGGTACCGGCTGTGGCAATATTATTCTCGCTCTGGCTCACCAGTTTTCGGATCGTACCGGTTTTTCCTGGCTCGGGATTGATAGCCGTCCAGCCGCCCTTGAGGTTGCCGCACTCAACGCCCGACAGTTGAAACTTGAAGAGGTCTCCTGGTTAGCCTCCGATCTCTTTGCCAGCCTGGCTCCCGAGAATTCCTTATTTGGACTGGTGGTCGCCAATCCCCCCTATATTACTTCAGCGGAGATGGCCGGGTTGCCGCCTGAAGTGCAGCGTGAACCGGCTGCCGCCCTTGATGGCGGCCTCGATGGCCTTGATTTTTATCGCCGGATAGCCAATGATGCTCGCAACTTTTTACGACCCGGTGGTGGTCTCATTTTTGAAGTTGGTGACGGACAGGCTGCAGACGTTAAAAAAATCTTGGCAAGTAACGGTTATAGTGCTATCTCTGGCTTGTTCGATCTGGCTCGTTGTGAACGGGTAGTGATGGGAGTTAATTAATGCAAAGTATAGTAGTTCGCGGCGGCCGGAAATTATCCGGCGAGGTGATTATTGACGGGGCCAAGAATTCGGCTCTGCCTCTGATTGCGGCCACATTGCTGGCTGAAAAGGGTTGCAGCCGTCTCGATAATGTTCCTGATCTTCGTGATATTAATACCATTGTCCGTCTGCTTGAGGGGATGGGGGCGGTTGTTAGTCGTCAAGGCGGCTCTCTGGAGATCACAACTTCGGCGGTGGAAAATTGTCAGGCACCCTATGAGTTAGTTAAAACCATGCGGGCATCGATCTTGGTTTTAGGCCCGCTGATGGCACGTTTTGGTGAGGCCCGAGTCTCTCTGCCGGGGGGCTGTGCGATCGGGGCGCGACCGGTTAATCTCCACATCAAAGGTTTAGAGATGATGGGGGCCCGGATTTCGGTTGAACATGGCTATATTATTGGTCAGGCGGAGCGTCTTCAAGGGGCTGATATCAGTTTTGATGTCACCACTGTGACTGGCACCGAAAATTTGATGATGGCGGCAGTTTTAGCCGATGGCGTGACGATTTTACGTAACGCCGCTCGGGAGCCGGAGATTGTTGATCTGGCCGCTTTTCTCCGGAAGATGGGGGCGCAGATTGAAGGTGACGGAACCCATACAATTACCATTACCGGGGTCGAAAAACTTTTAGCCGCCGACTATCAGGTGATGCCCGATCGGATCGAAGCGGGAACCTTTATGGTTGCCGCAGGTATCAGTGATGGCGATGTTGTTATCAAGAATGCACCGTTGGCGGCGATGGCGGCGGTGGTTACTAAATTGCAGGAAATTGGCCTGTTGATTGAGCCGCTCTCACCTGAAGAAGATGATGATGAACTATATAAAGAGAATAAACTGCTGGCTGGGGTCGCGGTTCGGGTGCGGCGTGGTTTAGACGGCTTAAAAGCGCTCGATGTGAGAACCATGCCCTATCCCGGTTTCCCCACCGACATGCAGTCTCAGGCGATGGTTCTCCTGACCCTGGCTGAAGGCACCAGTGTGATCAGCGAGACCATTTTTGAAAATCGTTTCATGCATGTTTTTGAGCTTCAGCGTATGGGGGCCGATATCGAGGTCGAAGGACGCACGGCCATTGTCCGTGGGGTTGTAGCCCTTTCCGGGGCTCCGGTGATGGCTTCCGATTTACGGGCCAGCGCCGGTTTGGTTTTGGCCGGATTGGCAGCCGAGGGTGAGACTGTGATGTCTCGGGTTTACCACCTTGATCGCGGCTATGCCGGTTTTGAAAAGAAACTAAAGGCTCTTGGAGCTGATGTCAAGCGGGTTAGGGATTAGGGTCGAGGAAAATTGATGAATATTAACTGTTATCAAACGAGTGATCCTGATTTTCAGGAACGTTTCCAGCGTCTCTGCGAGCGCAATCTTGATCTCGATATGTCGGCGGATATTGTGGTAGCGGAGATTCTGGAACGGGTTCGCAAAGAGGGTGATACGGCACTCTTTGATTATACCAAGCGTTTTGACGGTCTCGATCTTGCGGATGTCGGCGTAGAGGTGCAAAGTGCGGAGATTGATGCAGCCTTTGACCGGTTGAGTGCTTCTCAATTGAAAGATATTGAATTGGCGATTGAGAGGATTACGACTTTTCATCAGCGCCAGCTCCGGCAATCCTGGTTCGACGACCATGAACCCGGAGTTCTTTTAGGACAGAAAATCACCCCTCTGTCGCGGGTCGGAATCTATGTGCCCGGGGGTAAGGCCTCTTACCCTTCGTCGGTTTTGATGAATGCGATTCCGGCTCAAGTTGCCGGAGTCAAAGAGATTATTATGGTCTCTCCGGCGGCCCTGGGTTATAATCCGGCCGTACTGGTTTCGGCCAGACTTTGCGGGGTAAAACGAATTTTTCGGGTAGGTGGGGCCCAGGCCGTAGCCGCATTGGCTTATGGTACTTCATCAATCCCTGCGGTTGACAAAATTGTCGGACCTGGTAATATATACGTGGCGTTGGCCAAGCGCCGGGTCTTTGGCCGGGTCGGTATCGATATGGTCGCCGGTCCCAGCGAAATTATGGTGGTCGCCGACGAGAGTGCAAATCCGGTTTTTGTGGCCGCCGATCTGCTTTCACAGGCGGAACACGACGAACTTGCGGTGGTTGTTCTGGTGACGCCTTCGCAAAAATTGAGTGACGCCGTCGAGGCGGAACTGGAAAAACAGTTGGTGACGTTGCAGCGGCGAGAGATTGCCCAGTGTTCATTGCAGGATCAGGGGGCTTTGATTACCACTGCAAATCTTGACCAAGCCCTTGACCTGGCTAATCAGTTTGCGGCGGAACATCTCGAACTTGCGGTCGCCGACCCCTTGCTCGCTTTAAGCTCAATCCATAATGCCGGGGCGGTTTTTCTCGGCCATTCAACGCCTGAAGCTTTAGGTGATTATCTGGCCGGGCCCAATCATGTCCTGCCGACGGCAGGGACGGCCCGTTTCTCCTCGCCGCTGGGAGTTGATGATTTTCTTAAAAAGAGCAGTGTTCTCTCTTTTAGCAACGCCGCTCTCAAACGTTACGGACAACCATTGATGGCGTTAGCCGAGATGGAAGGTTTGGAAGCGCACGGCCGAGCGGTGAGTTTACGGCTGCAAGATTAGCGGCTTTAGGATTAGGAAATTCGTGGGGCCGCGTTATTGGCATAAAGTTACAGCAAATAGCGACGAACTTTGCTTCGCCCTGCTTCGCATGGGGACGCTCTTGACTTATTGACTTAGCGCCAAGCTGCTTTAGCAGCCAGTTGCTAAGTCAATAAGTCAAGAGCGTCCCCGTTATCCGTTATTCGGCCCTCTGCCGCAAGGCGGGGACTGGGTCGACGGGAATGCCGGTAATCGATAACGTACGGAGAAGCTCAATCTCAAAGCAATCCGGAAGTGTCCGGCAGCCTGTCCCCTTGCGAAGCAGGGCGACAGCAAAATAACAAACTACCCTCTTCAACTTAAAAGAAACCAGATAATTTGGAGATTTAAATATGAAAAAAAACCTGCGTATAGCCGAGATCAACCGTAAGACGGCCGAAACCACCATTAAGCTTGCTCTCGTTCTTGATGGCAATGGTCGTTCGCAAATCGCAACCGGGATCCCTTTTATCGATCATATGCTCACCCTCTTTGCCCGGCACAGCGGTTGTGACCTGGAAATTATGGCGAGTGGAGATCTGGAAGTTGATTTTCATCATACGGTTGAGGATTTGGGGATTTGTCTGGGGCAGGCATTAAGTCAGGCTTTAGGGGATATGGGTGGTATCGCTCGTTATGGCGAGGCCCAGATTCCGATGGATGAAGCCTTGTGCGGGGTCGTGGTTGATATCTCCAAGCGTCCTTTTTTGGTCTTCAATCTGGCTCTGACCGCACCCAAGGTCGGTGATCTCGACAGCGAACTGATCGAAGAATTTTTTCGGGCCTTTGCCGTCCATGGCGGTTTGACTCTGCATATTAATCTCCACTATGGAAAAAATCAGCACCATATCTTTGAGGCTGCTTTCAAAGCTACTGCCCATGCTTTACACCGGGCCTGGACGCCGCTGACGGAACTTCAGGGTCAGGTTTTAAGTACTAAAGGAACCCTTTAGAAATTTTTACTTAGCCATCCCGTTACTTTTTATGAGTTTATCAAAAATGATTGCAATTGTTGATTATGGTATGGGCAATCTGCGGAGTGTGCAGAAAGCCATCGAAAAAGTTGGTTATGAGGCTGAAATAACCCGCAGTCCTCAGCGTATTGCCGATGCCCGGGCGGTTGTTTTGCCCGGAGTCGGGGCGTTTAAAGATTGTATGGACAATCTTGAGAACTTTTCTCTGATTACGCCGGTCTTGAAGGCTATCGCCTCGGGCAAACCTTTTCTGGGTATCTGTTTGGGTTTACAGCTTCTTTTTAGTGAAAGTTTAGAGTTTGGTCACCACCCCGGACTTGATGTAATTAAGGGTGTGGTTAAACCTTTTTCACCGACCATGAGTGACCCGGATCGCCCCGGCGGCCTTTTGAAAATCCCGCATATGGGCTGGAATTCCGTGCAAATCCAGAAGCCGGTGCCGGTGTTGGCCGAGGTCAAAGATGGCTCCTATTTCTATTTTGTTCACTCTTACTATGTTGAACCCGAAGATTCACAAACAGTCGCCATGCTGACCGATTATGGCGGGAAATTTGTTTCAGCCGTCGCCTTTGATAACGTGGTTGCGACCCAGTTCCATCCGGAAAAGAGCCAGCAGCAGGG